>SLNM01000375.1 GCA_007133055.1 Lentisphaeria bacterium | reverse complement strand
GGCTGGCGAAATCGGTCGAGGAAGCTGTTTCCCATTCGCGCGAGATGCTCGGCAACACGCTTGTCACCAAGCAGACCGGCGAGGCCGGCAAGCAGGTAAACCGCCTCTATATCGAGGATGGCGCGGACATCGACCGCGAGCTCTATCTGTCGATCCTCGTTGACCGCACGGTCGGTCGGGTTGCCTTCGTGGTCTCTACCGAGGGCGGGATGGACATCGAAGCCGTTGCAGAGGAAACGCCGGAGAAGATCATCACTGTGGCGATCGATCCCGACAAGGGCGTGACCGCTGACGACGTGGCGCAGCTAAATCAGGCGCTGAAGCTCGATGGCGACGCCGCCGAAGACGGCAAGTCGTTGTTCCCGGTGCTCTACAAGGCCTTTGTCGAGAAGGACATGGATCAACTGTTCGATATCGGCCTGAGCCAAATTCCGGAAGACTGCCTGATTGCCGCCATCTATCGCGATGTCCGCGCCTGGGTGAGAGCGGACGGGGACTGGCACAGGACCTACGAACGAATCGACGAGCGCTACGGCTACCACCGCTACGGCGGCAACTGCCATGTCGTGCCCAACCATGCCCTGATGGTCATGGCCTGGGCCTATGCCCCCGACGACTTTCACCGCTCCCAGCTCATTGTCAACACGGCCGGCTGGGACACTGACTGCAATGCCGCCAATGTCGGCAGCCTGATGGGCGTGAAGCTGGGACTGGCCGGGATCAATGCCAAATACGATTTTCAGTCGCCCTTCGCCGACCGCTTGCTGCTGCCTACCGCCGACGGCACTAGAGCCGCCAGCGATGCCCTGATCGAGGCTTTGCGCATTGCCGACATGGGCCGCAAGATCATGGGCTGGCCGCAACTGCCATTACCGAAGAGCGGAGCCTGGCATCATTTCGCCATGCCCAACGCGCAGCATGGCTGGCTGCCTGACAACCGGGAATTTTCGACCCGCGGCAATATCGCGCTCCGCAATGTCCCGGCGCCTGCCGATCCGGTCGAGCGCGAGCTGGAAATCGCCTTTGCAGTCGGGCCGGGAAAGACAGCGCGGCTGGCCACGCCGCTGGCGCCCTTTTGCGAGAAGGAACAGCAGGAAACCATCTACGGCCTGCACGGAACCCCAAAGCTGTATCCGGGACAGACCGCCATCGTTAGCTTGCGGGCCGGCGATATTCCTGACACTGTGAATGCGCGATTGCGACTGCGCCTCTTTGATCCGGCCGAGCACAAACTCGGCGACTGGATCGACGCCGCCAGCGCAACGCTGGCGGCCGGCGGGGAATGTTCTCTGCGAATCGAACCGCCGCCACAGGCCGCCACCCAGCCGGCTATTCTGCTTGCGCTTGAACTGCAATCCGCCGTGCCGGTCGCCGGCGAGGTTTTCATGCGGAGTGTGGCCATCGAAGGCAGCCCGCGCCTGACTTTGGAAAAACTGCCGCCGGCCGGCGCCGGCAAGGGGAGATCGAGCGTGGGGTGGATTTCGAATATCGATTCCCGCAGAAGCAGGTTCTCAGATGACATTGAAGACTTTGACTACCTCATAAAGAACCGGGATCGCGGTATTTTCATCACTGGCAACCGCGACTGGCGCGACTATTCCCTGGCCGCCCGGGTCAAGGTTCACCTGGCCGACCGGGCGGGTCTGATCATCCGCTATCAGGGCATGGAGCGATACCTGGCCTTGATGATCACCCGAACCGGCCTGCAACTGGTGCGGCGCCACTACGGCGAAACGATTCTGGCCGAGATCGAACACGACTTTCAGTTCGATGTGCCGATGGATATCAAGGTGGCGGCTCAAGGGCAGGAGATCAGGGCCTGGCTTGATGGAGAGTTGATCTTGCAGGCGAAGGACGCGCTGCTTACTTGCGGCGGCGCCGGTTTATATATTGAGGAAGGAATCGCCGGCTGGCGCAATGTTGAGATCGCTTCGGATGACCGCCCGCCATCCTGATTAATTCATGCGAATTAGACCATGAAAAATCATTCTCGATTTTGACTTCGTGTCTTCGTGACTGCATGAGGCCGGGCATGACACCGGGAACTAATTCGGAGTCATGAAGTCACGGAGACATGGAGTCAAATGCTCGGGTAAGCGGCCTAGGCTTCCAACTCCGGGTATCTTTGTTTTGCCGGAGAACTATCCGCCGCACACGGTGGTGGAGTAATGAAAAGGAAGTTTGATTTCTATGATTGACAAACCAAATAGCTGCAACCCGTACGGCCACTTCGATGATGCCGCTCGCGAGTATGTTGTACAGCGGCCCGACACGCCATTGCCCTGGATTAACTATCTGGGGTCGGAAGACTTTTTCGGGCTGGTCTCGAATACCGCGGGCGGCTATTGCTTTTATCGCGACGCCCGCCTGCGGCGGCTGACCCGCTATCGCTACAACAACGTGCCGCTCGACTCGAACGGCCGCTATCTCTACATAAAGGACGGCGACACTATTTGGAACCCCGGCTGGAAACCGACCCGGACGGAACTGGATTCCTATGAATGCCGCCACGGTCTTGGCTATACCCGCATTGCCGGCGGCAAAAACGGGATCGAGGTGGCGGTGCGCTATTTCATTCCGCCGAGCCAGACCCTGGAAGTGTGGGATGTCAAGGTGCGCAATACCGGCGGCCAGGCCAGGAGACTGCAAGTCTGGGGGTTTGTCGAATGGTGCCTCTGGGACGCCATGGATGACATGTCCAATTTCCAGCGCAATTTCTCGATTGGCCAGGTCGAGACGGCGCCGAATGTGATTTATCACACGACCGAGTACCGAGAGCGGCGCGATCATTTTGCCTATTTCTGCTTGTGCGGCGCCGAAGCCAGCGGCTTCGATACCAGCCGCGACAATTTCGTCGGCATTCATGAGGGGTTGGAAAGACCGCGCGCGGTGGCGGCGGGAGCCTGCACCAACCGGCTGACCCTGGGCTGGGCGCCGGTGGCGGCGCATCAGCTCGATCTTGAACTGGCGGCCGGGGAAGAACGGCGCTTCCATTTCCTGCTCGGATACGCCGAGAACCCGAGCGACCGGAAGTTCAGCGCCGACCATACATTGAACAAACAACCGTATCACGAGGTGGCGCGGAAACTGGGGGAGAGCGGGCAGGTCGACGCTGCTTTCGCCGAACTCAAAACGCGCTGGGACAACCTGCTCGACATATATCGGGTGGAGATCGACGACCCGCATGTGGCCCGCATGGTCAATGTCTGGAACCCATATCAATGCATGACCACGCTCAATCTGTCCCGGTCCGCGTCGTACTACGAGTCGGGCATCGGTCGCGGCATGGGCTACCGCGACAGCAATCAGGACTTGCTGGGGGTCGTTCATTTGCAGCCCGAGCGCGCGCGCCAGCGCCTGCTTGACTTGGCCGCAACCCAGATGTCGGACGGCGCCTGCTGGCACCAGTATCAGCCCCTGACCAAGAAAGGGAACGACATGATGGGCAGCGGTTTCAACGACGATCCGTTGTGGCTGCCGCTTGCGACCGCCGCCTATATCGATGAGACCGACGATGTTTCCATCCTCCACGAACGCATCGGCTGCGCCGACCTCAACAACGAAGACGACGCCACCCTGCTCGATCATTTGCAGATTTCGCTTGACTATACCTGGCGGCGGCGCGGCCCGCACGGGCTGCCGCAGATCGGTCACGCCGACTGGAACGACTGCCTGAACCTGAACTGCTTTTCAACCACACCCGGCGAAAGCTTCCAACTGGCTGGCGATATCGGCGGACCGCAGGCAAGGGTTGCCGAGTCGGTGATGATTGCCGGCCTGTTCTGCCGGGTCTGCGAAAAAATGGCTGGAATCTATGATTTGCTGGGCGACCGCCGCCAAGCCACCACGGCCCGCCGCCGCCGCCAAGCCATGCAGACGCGGATCGAGCAGGACGGCTGGGACGGCGAGTGGTTCCGCCGTGCCTACGACGCTTTTGGCGAGCCGATTGGCTCCAGCCATTGCGATGAAGGGAAGATTTTCATCGAAAGCCAGGGATGGTGCGTTCTTGGCGGGGTCGGGCTGGACAACGGCCGGGCCCAGCAGGCACTCGACGCGGTCGACCGCCACCTGGCCTGTCCGGATGGTATAGTTTTACAGCAGCCGGCCTACAGTGAATACCAGGCCAGGCTCGGCGAGATCACCTCCTACCCGCCCGGCTACAAGGAGAACGCCGGTATCTTCACCCATAACAATACCTGGATTCAGATTGCCGAAACCATGATTGGCCGAGGCGACCAGGCTTTCGACTACTACCTGCGCATCTGCCCGAGCGCCAAGGAAAGCAAGATCGACACCTATCGCTGCGAACCCTATGTCTACAGTCAAATGACGGCCGGGCCCGACGCCTTGACTCCTGGCGAAGCCAAGAACTCGTGGCTGACCGGCACCGCGTCCTGGTCATTGGTGGCCATTACCCAGTTCATTCTCGGCGTGCGCCCGACCACAAAAGGGCTGCTGGTCGATCCCTGCATTCCCGCCTCGTGGCCGGGCTTCACCGTGCATCGCCGGTTCCGCGGCCATCTCTACCATATCAAGGTCAAGAACCCCCGCAGCGTATGCAAAGGCGTGAAGCAGATGACCGTCAATGGTCAGCCGGTCGCAGGCAACCTCATCCCACTTGCCGAAGGGCAGGGCGAGACCATGGTGGAAATCGAGCTGGGAATTGCGGCTAAGCCAGAGCAATTAACTGCACAGCAAGGGTTTATATAAAGAAACGAGGCAATTTGATGCCTTAGAGGCGGGTTTTTCGGCCAAAATCGCCACTTTAACGACTTCTCGGCGGCGATAGCTCAAGGGGGCGGGCGGCAGCGCAGGCGTGTGCGGCGGGTCGCACCTGACCTCTTAAAACCCCGATTTCGATCAAAAATCAGGCTTCTAAGCTCTATTTTGGCCGCCTATTATTTCATAACATGTTTTCTATGTGTGAATTAATATGGCTTAGCCGCAAGCCGCGCAGCAAAGGCTGGGAGCATAGAATGAACGACTCGACGACGTGTGGGACGAGGCGTAAACGACGAAGTGTGGGGACGAAGTGTTGATCGGGCATTGACCCAACACTTGGTCGTCGGTCTTCGTCGTTTACGCTTCGTCGGACGTTCGGAACGTCGAGGGGAGATACAGCCAAGTCCAAACGACGGGGCCGTGAACGGTTACAATCGTCTGCCGTAATCGTCGCCCGAAATCGTCAGCCGGCATGAAATCCGGCTATTCTCCACCTTTCGCTGACGAATTACACATACGAAAACCTGTAGCTTGCAATACAACAATGAATCGATAGATTAACTGTGTCGGCGGGTCGAATCTACCCGTTATGCACCTGTGGTTTAGCGGAAAACGCCGTCCTGTTTCATACTCGAATTCAGTTATTAATTAACCCGGCCATTGCAAGGGGCGAAACCATGCGTATCATGGCCTACGGCCGCAACCTCGAAGTTCTCCACCCTCTGCTCGAGCAATACTCAGTGCAGATCGACACGGCCAATCCGGAACTGATCATATCCTATGGCGGCGATGGCACTCTGCTGGGAGCGGAGCGCGAGTTTCCGGAAGTGCCGAAGTGTCCAATCAGAGACAGTCAATCGAGCCAGAAATGCAAACATCATGACGAGCGTTCGGTTCTGGACGCTCTTTTTTCTGGTCAGCTTCACACCACCGAGCTGATCAAGGTGGAAGGACGGCACGAAAACGGAGACACCCGGACCTGCGGCATCAACGATGTGGTAATCGACCGCAAGAATCAGGCCAGCGCCATTCGCTACCGACTTTGGATCAATGATCTGCTTTATGCCCGCCATATCGTCGGGGACGGCATTGTTCTGTCCACTCCGTTTGGCAGCAGCGGCTACTACCGCAGCATTACCCACAGCCTGTTTACTCTGGGGCTGGGGCTGGCCTTCAACAATGCCACCGAGGCGGTCAATCATTTGGTAATAGAACAGACATCGAAGATTACGGTCGAGATTGTGCGGGGCCCGGCGATTATGTTCGCCGACAACGATCCCAGGCGCGAGCATCTGGCGGAGGGGGACCGGGTTGTTCTCTCCCGCGCTTCGAGCCGAGCCAAGGTGGTCGGGCTTGACATATTTCGCTGCCCCGAATGCTATTGGCTTAGGCACCACCATAAGAGACCGCTGGTACCCCTGGCGAATGTCTGACTTTTCATCCTGCTCGGGGTGAGCCAAGTTTGCCGCCGAGTTAGTATGAATCAAGATTAGGAGGGGAAGGTTAGGGGGACGATTGTTTCGAATCAAAACAGAATATCCAATAGCCAACACTCAATATCCAACTGAACAAGTAAAAAACAGAAGCGGCTGACGACTACGAATCTACGATCAAGCACAAGCAAGAATCGTCCGCCGTTCGCGTCGCCGTTCTCGTTTTCCGACTGGTTGTTTTCAGGCATTGCACCTATGACTGACGGATTACACAAACATTCCATTCCGGCTTGCCGTCCCATTTTTTGGCATTACAGTACTTGTATTCTTGTTTAAACAGGGGTGGATCGTGAGTGATATTGTGAAAGTTTCAGATGCGGTGGCACTTGGCATCCATGCCGCAGTAATGCTGGCGGCCTGGAACGACAAGCCATATTCCTGCAAGCAACTGGCGGAAGCACTGTCAGTTTCGGAAAACCATCTGTCCAAGGTAATGCAGCGCCTGAGCCGGGCCGGAATTGTAGTTTCCCGACGCGGCCCCAGGGGCGGGTTCGTCTTGGCGCGTCCGGCTTCGGAGATCACCTTTCTCCATGTGTTCGAAGCAATCGAGGGGGCACTTACTGTACCGGGCTGCCTGATCAGGCAGCCAAAATGCAACGGCAGCGGTTGTGTAATGGGCGATTTGCTGCATGAAATCCATCGCCAAACCAGAACCTACTTTACCGGCACCACTTTGGCTCGGCTGGCCGGGGTGATCAGGAAAAAACAGTGAAAAATCCGCGCTGCGAGCTTGCTTAGAAAGGGAGAACGTAAAAAACAGGAGTAAGCGACATGGAAAAGATGTTTTGCTACCAATGCGAGCAAACGGTAAACGGCACTGGCTGCACGAGGCTGGGAGTCTGCGGCAAACAACCGGACACGGCGGCCATGCAGGATTTGACAGTGTACGCGGCCAAGGGCGTGTCCCAGTACGCGCACCGAGCCAGGCTCCTAGGTGAGATCGACCCTGAAATCGACCATGCCGTGATCGAGGGATTGTTCACCGCCGTTACCAATGTAAACTTTGACACCCCCCGAATCGAACGCGTGGTGCGCCATCTGGCCCAGTTGAAGGAGCGTGCCAGACAGCTTTACGAAAGAGCGGCAGACAAGGCCGGGCAGGAACCGGAGGAGTTATCCGGTCCGGCTTCCTGGCAGCCAGCCTCGGACACCGATGGTTTGCTTCGACAGGCAAAGGGCGTCGGCATCGAGCAGCGCAAAATGGAGAACGGAGACGATGTGACCGGCTTGCAGGAATTGCTCACTTACGGCCTGAAGGGTGCGGCGGCCTACACCGATCATGCCCATATACTGGGCCGGGACGACCAGGAGATTTATGGCTTCTTCCATCATGCTCTCAGCTATCTGGCCGACAATCCCCAGGACATCACCGAGCTGACCGCCATGG
>SLNM01000134.1 GCA_007133055.1 Lentisphaeria bacterium | reverse complement strand
TTTTTTAAAAAAAACGAAAAACCCCCATATTTTGTATTTGACAACCGTAAAAACCACTACATATTGTGTTTGTTGTGCCTGACGGCATGGCGCAGACTTGATTCCAGGCAATCTTTTTCCGGCCAGGGTTAACCACCGTGGCTGGGGATCATAATATTCAATCCGTCGGTCTAACTATCAAGCAAAAAGAAGGATTCCAATCATGAGCGCAAAATCCAACGACTTCCATTTTTTCCGCAAGCGCAACGGCATGCTTGTCCCATTTCGGCGGGACAAGATCGAGTCTGCCATACTTCGTGCCAGCGAGGCGGTGGCTCGCGAGGAGGGCACTCAGCCCGACCGTGCTCTGGCTCGGCGCATCACGGACAAAGTGATCCATGAGCTTAACAATCCGCTATGCGAATACTATGTTTACAGCGACTCCGAGAGCCGCCGCATTCCGCACATCGAGGATGTCCAGGACCTGGTCGAGATCGTTCTTTCCGAGGAAGGCCAGCCCATGGTGATGAGCGCCTACAAGCGCTATCGCAAGCAGCGGGAGATTGCCCGCCGCAAGATCAAGGTGCGCTCGGGCGGTGAAGGCGGCGATCTCGACGTCACCGATGCCAGCCTGCTGCTGGTCCACTCGATTGACCGCAATGAAACCGGCCCCTGGGACCGCGCCCGCATCACCCGTCAGATTCTCGAGGAAACCGATCTTTCCGAGGAGCTGGCGATCGGGGTGGCCAAGGAAGTCGAGAACCAGGTGATCGCCAGTGAAATCAAGACGATTGGCACCTCTCTGATCCGGGAAATGGTCAATAACGTATTGGTAGAGCGCGGTTTCAACCATCAGTTGACCGATCTTTCTCTGTACCGGGTACACAAGGGATTTGTCGAGCGCCTGATGTACAGCAAGTCGGAGGAGAACAGCAATATTGTCAACAACAACCCCGAAGCGGTCAATCTGGGACTGGCCGAGCTGGTTCTCAAGCAGTGGGCTCTCGACACCATTTTCTCGCCGGAGCTAAAGCGCGCCCACTCGACTGGCGCCATCCACCTGCACGATCTTGGCTATCCGCACCGGGTCTACTGCTCGTCGCACTCGATCGAGTACGTGAAAAAGTACGGCTTGCGCGACCTGTCCAACCTCAACACCGAGTCGAAGCCTGCCCGCAGCGCTTCCGTGCTGACCGGCCATCTCAACACGTTTCTGGCCTCGATGCAGGCCAACTACGCCGGCGCTCTCGGCATTGCCTACATCAATATCTTTTACGCTCCCTATTTGCAGGAAATGAGCTACCGCGAGATGAAGCAGGTGGCCCAGGAGCTGATCTTCAACGGTTCCCAGAACGCCTTCTCGCGCGGCGGGCAGACTCTCTTCCTCGACTTCAACATTCACAGCGGGGTGCCGCGCTATCTGCGCTCGGTCCCGGCAATCGGCCCCGGCGGACACTATATGCTGCGCCTGGCCGACGGGCGCATCGTCGAGCTGGAGGAACAGTTGCGCGACGACACCGACCCCGCCGGCAACTCGCTGGTCAATCTCTATTGCCGGCAGGACCAGGGCGAGGAGCGCCTGGTCTTGCGCGAGCTGTACGACGACCAGCGCGGCGGACTCTACTACGACGAGGGCGTCGCCCGTCAGTTGCAGCAACGAGGTGAAAGCGTTCTGACCTATGGCGACTTTGAAAGAGAGGCCCGGGAGTTTACCAAGGCGCTGCTGGCGGTGTGGGGCGAAGGCGACCGCAACGGACGGGTCTTCGAGTTTCCCAAGTGCGACTTCCATGTCTGCGACGAAACCTTCACTGACCCCGAGCAGTACGAGGTTTTCATGCAGGCCTGCCAACTGGCCAGTACAAACGGCTCCACCTACTTTATTTTCGACCGCGACGAGGTAACCCTCAGCGCCTGCTGCCGGCTGCGCACCACTATTTCCGACAACCGCATGCTCAAGCATCCGGAGTCAATGCGCTTCTGCGGCTTCCAGAACGTAACCATCAACATTCCCCAGGCCAGCTATCGCGCCGCCCGTTCGGGCCGCAAAGACCTGGCCGGATTGTTCGAGGAAATCGACGATACCATGGAGCTGGCCATGCAGGCGCATCTGCAAAAACGGGAGACTATCGCTGAAATGATGAGCGCCCCCGGCCGGCCCCTATATCAGATCGGCAAAACCGCCCTGGACGGACGACCATACGTCAACCTTGACGACTGCACTTACATCATCGGGCTGATCGGCCTCAATGACGCCGTGCAATTCCTGTTCGGAAAGGAGCTGCACGAGAGCGACGAAGCACTGCGGACAGGACTTCGTATTATCAGCCATATGTATTTGAAAGCGAAGAAACTGTCGAAGAAGTACGGACTCAAGGTTACGCTCGAGGAATCACCCGCCGAGAGCGCCGCCCGCCGGCTGGCCAAAACCGACCTGGTCTTCTTCCCCAAGGAAGCGGGGCCGGTGGTCAAGGGCGACTCGCACGATGTCTGCTACTACACCAACTCGATTCACCTGGCGGCCGAGGCGGATGTCTCGCTGGTCGAAAGAATCAGGCAGCAGAGCCAGTTCCACAGCCTGATCGAGTCGGGAGCTATCACCCATGCCTTCGTCGGTGAACAAAGACCGTCCGCCGAAGCCATTGCGCGGCTGATGCAGGAAACCCACTTCCGAACCCAGTCGGCGCAAGTGACCGTTTCGCCCGAATTCACCTACTGCAACCATTGCCGCCACAACGCCGACGGACTGATCGAAGCCTGTCCCCGCTGCGGCTCCGACAACGTGGTCGGAGAAACCAGGGTGGTCGGATATTTCAGCAAAATCCCCAACTGGAACAAGTCCAAGCGATATGGTGAACTGGTGGCACGCCACCGCGGGCGCTACAGCGTCGAAACCGCCGACCAGCAACCCGTATGGCAGGAAAAACAGATGGCCGGACAAGCTAACCCGGCCTGATATACATCACGTAGAGAATTGCGAAATGTGCGAACCGAGCCAATCGCAGGTTGGGAGTCTGTCCCGACCAGGCTCGATTCGCATGGGCCGGACGGATTCCGACCCTACGGAGAGCCCATTTCGCAATTCCCTGATAAAACATGAATAAGGAGCCTGCAATCATGTCGCCAAAAACAAACACGGCCAAAACCGCAAAGTCAGCCGGGAATAAGAAAACCATCAGAGCCGGGGCCGAGCCGCAGTTGCACGTTCTGGTCTTCGGAAAAGCCGGATGCGACAAATGCGCAATCCTCGAAAAGCGGCTTGACCAAATGCTCGGCAAGGAAGAGTACAGCCAGTTTGACAAAGTCAAGTTTGACATGGAAAGCGAGGAGGGGCTGGTCGAGTTCTGCTCCCTTGAATGCATGAACCCGCAGCGCATTCCCGGCTTCGTGGTCGCCCGCCGGAACCAGCGTTCGCAGCTCTTCGAGCCCCTGCCCCGGCGGCCGGACCTGGCGGCGGCGGGCAGCGATGACTTGTACGGCGACGCCCGGCTCCATACCTGGCTGGGACTGCAAACCGACTACAGCCCGCAGGGTGGAGGGGTTATCTCTCCGAAGATGATCGCCGCCGTCCTTCGGGAGGCCAAAGCCTGGGCTGCGGAAACCCATGATTGAATCGATTAAGGCGAAAGATTAAGGCAAAAGACAAAGGTTGTGCGGATTTTCCCTAATCTTTCGCCCTCATCTCGATCACTTTGATTGCAAAACGGAATAAGCCCCCGCAGGGGGCGACACTGCGATTAGCCTGTCTAGCAATGCGATATCAACCTCAGGAGACGTTTCAGGCAGATGACTGACCAGCAACTGAATCTTGACCGGCTGGTGCCAAACCAATATCCCGGCCTGGTGGCTTTGGAGCCGGAGAAGGATGGTTCGGCATCTCTATACTTCCGGCAGGGCGACCAGGTCGAAAGCCGGACGGTCGCCTTTCATCCGTGGTTGCTGGTTTCCTCGCGGGAACTGGCCGAAACCATCCCGGAATCCCTGGAGATAGTCCCGCTGCATGGCCCCGGGATATTCGACCACAAAGTGGTTTTCCCCAACCTTGACGCCTATCAGAAGGCCGGTCAGTTTCTCAAGCGGCAGAGCGGCAGAAACAGCGGCGCCGCCGACGCACCATACCGCATGTTCAACGACCTGTCGCAGCAAGCACTCACCGCCCTTTCCGCCCGACTCTTCCGCGGCTTGACCTTTCCACAAATCCGACGGCTGCAACTGGACATTGAGACCTACACCACTGCGGGGTTTGATTTCAGCAACCCGAAAAGGGAAGGGGACTCGATTATCATGATCGCTCTGCGCGACAGCACCGGCTGGGAGAAGCTGCTGGCCGCGCCCGAGTTGGATGAACCGACCATGCTCCGAACCATGATCAGCCTGATCCAGGAACGCGATCCGGACGTGATCGAGGGACACAATATCTTCAACTTCGACCTGCCCTATATCGAGGAGCGCTGCCGACGCCACCGAATTCGATTGCAGTTGGGGCGCGACCGAAGCGTCGCCCGCTCCCGATCCTCGCGCTTTACCGCCGCCGAACGGGCCAGCACCTTCACTCGCTACGATATTCACGGCCGCCACGTCGTCGACACCATGCACCTGGCCCAGCTTTACGACATTGTCCACCGCAGCCTTGACAGCTACGGATTGAAATCGGTCGCCCTCCATTTCTCGGTCGCCGCCGCCGACCGCACCTATGTCCGAGGCGAAAATATTGCCGCCACCTTTGACCGCGACCCCGACACCCTCAAAGCCTACGCCCTCGATGATGTCCGGGAAACCGAAGCCGTGGCCGACATTCTTTCCCCCAGCTACTTCTATCAGGCGCAACTGGCGCCGTTCAGCTACCAGAACTGCGTTACCAGAGGCAATGCCGCCCGCATCGACGCCATGCTCTGCGCCGCCTACCTGAACGGCAACTACGCCCTGCCGCGACCGGAGCCCGCTCGCAACTTCGCCGGAGGACTGACCGAATCGCTGCGAACCGGCATCTTCCATAACGTGTGGCACGTCGATATCCGCTCGCTTTACCCCTCGATCATACTCAGCCGCAAACTGCAACCCGCTCGCGACCACCAGCAAGTCTTCACCTCGATGCTGGCCGAGCTTAGGCGCTTCCGACTGCTGGCCAAGGACACCGCCCGCCAAGCCGACACACCGAGCCTGCGCGACCATTACAACGCCCTGCAAAGCTCGTTCAAAATCCTGATCAACTCGTTCTATGGCTACCTCGGCTATGCCCAGGCCACCTTCAACGACTTTGACATGGCCGAGGAAATTACCCGAACCGGTCGACAGTTGTTGCGCGACATGGTCGACTGCCTCGAACAACAAGGGGCGCAAGTCATTGAAATCGACACCGACGGCATATACTTCACTCCGCCGCCGGATACCGACGACACCGCCGCCCTTGCCGCCAGCTTGCAATCCACTCTGCCCGAAGGGATAGAAGTCGACCTGGATGCCACCTACCGCGCCATGCTCGGCTACAAAAGCAAGAACTATGCTCTGCTCGAAGACGACGGAAGCCTGGTCATCACCGGCGCCGCTCTGAAATCGCGTGGCCTTGAACCTTTCCAGCGCCATTATATTCGCAGCCTGGTGGAGCTGCTGCTGAAGGGGCAGCTCGAAAAAGTGCCGAAGCTCTTCAGGCAATACCATGAGGCCATTGAAAATCATAGAATGCCGCTGCCCGACCTGGCCAAGCGGGAAAATCTTTCAACCCCGCCCAGAGTCTACCGGGAAAAGCTGGCCACCGGCCAGGGCCGCCGCAGCGCCGCCTACGAACTGGCGCTTAAGTCGCCAAGAGAGTACAGACAGGGCGACCAAGTGGCATTCTATATCACTGGCAACAAAAAAAACATCAGCGTTACCGAGGGCGCCAGGCTGCTGCAAGACAACGACGGCAGCCGCGATGAAAATATCCCATACTACCTTGACAAACTGTCCAAGCTCCATCAGAAATTCAGCCATTTCCTACCGGACTCCGACCCCCGGCAGAACCTCTTCCAGGAGTAGGGCGCCGGCAACTTGCAATTATGTAATAACTTCTTATCTTTCCACGGATTCAGAATGTTGGATTCGGGATGCTCTGCCAGCCATCATCGCCGCCCTGGTTGTCCGGGGTCTGCCGGAGACTTGTGAACAATGAGTTTTTTAATCATCATTCCCGCCTTCAATGAAAGCGAAATACTCGAGCGAACGGTTGAAACCGCCCTGCTCTGCGATGACGCCGACATTCTGATCGTCGACGATGGTTCCACCGACGGCACCACCCTGCGTGCCTGCGAGATGGCCGCGCAGAACCAACGCGTCGATAGTATTTCGCTGCCGGTCAACTGCGGGATCGGCTCGGCTATGCAGAGCGGCTTTCTCTACGCCGCCCGGTATGGATATCAGGCGGCCGCACAATTCGATGGCGACGGCCAGCATTCGGTCGAATCGCTGCTCCAGCTTCGACAAAAAGCACGGGATGAAAACCTCGACTTGTGCATTGGCTCCCGCTTCCTTGATCTATCAAGCGAAAATTTTCAAAGCACTCCTTTGCGCCGGTTCGGCATCCTGTTCCTGGCTAAACTGATCAGTCTGTTGGTCGGCTCCCGGGTCACTGATCCGACCAGCGGACTGCGGGTCTACGGACGACGGGCCATCGAGCTGTTCGCACAATGCTATCCGGACGACTACCCCGAGCCGGAGGCGCTCCTGCTGGCCTCGCGCAAAGGCTTCCGAATCGCCGAGGCGCCGGCCGTGATGTTCGAGCGTCAAACCGGAAGCTCCAGTATTCGATACCTGAAAACCGCCTACTATATGATCAAAGTAACCACCGCAATCCTAATCGAACGAATGAGAGGAGACAAGTTATGAGAGCGGAATATATGATGCTGGCCGCAGGCATCTCGGTGTTCCTGCTAACCCTTTACTGGGTGCGCAAGCGTGAAATTCGCGAAAAGTACGCCGTCGCATGGATGGCCGCCGCCACCATTGCCCTGGCCGCCGGGGTCTTCCCCCAGGCCGTCATGTACCTGGCGCCAAAGCTGCACATGGGATACACCAGCTTCGTCCTGCTGCTCTGCCTGATCCTAGGCTATTTCTTCGCAGCCTGCACATCCATCTCGCTGTCCAGGCAGTATCACCGCAACCTGCGACTGACCCAGGAGCTGGCCCTGCTCGAAAACCGAGTCCGGAAACTCGAGCAGGAAGCTCGCCACAAACAATAGCGGGCGACCTGCCTTCGCCAAAGGCTCCCGCCTACGCCAGGGCTCCGGCGTGGCACGCGAGAGCGGATAACGAGTGCCCTGAATCGTCAGCGCCTTTCGTCTCGTCGGCCGATATCCTCCAACCTATGTCAAAATGGCGCTTTTCGCAAGCTGCACCCTGCTTTGTCTAAGGGAGAATGACAGATTGGACTCTGTGTTTCTTTACGCCTGTAATTACCCATTTTAGGCAATGCGCAAAATGGGTAATTAGGTGGCGAGACAATTCAGGGTCTTCCGTAGATTCTGCGGGTGGATTTGACTTCGTAAGAGGCTTTGAACTGATCAGCCGATTGTGTTTTACGACCTGCAAGCTCCGCCCCACTTTGCTTCGATTTCAGCGGCGCATCCCCGCAGTTCAGCCAGCAGACTCGTTTC
>SLNM01000176.1 GCA_007133055.1 Lentisphaeria bacterium | reverse complement strand
ACGCAGAATTACACAGAAAAAGACTTCCCGGAGGGATGACACCCGCGGGAGGATTAAGCACGACCAGCGGGAGAGCATAATCCTTCCGCCATGATCAGTGTTTATCAGTGTCCATCAGTGGTTCGAATTCTGCCCTGTCCACTTTTCGCATATTTCGCGTATTTCGCGGTTGAAAATCTTTGCGTACAAGACCGGCTTCCAGCGTGGCGCGCCTGATACCCCGAGGGCGAGACCTTGATTGTACCGGCCGCACCCCAAGGTCAGAATTCCGCCTTGAGGCGGAAGCCATCCGGAGGCTTCAGCCCACGGAGCGCGAACCGAGGACAAGCCCGCTCGCTAAAGCTCGCTGCAACTGCCGCGTAAACGCGGAACTCTGACAGTTTCTAGCGCTCAACAACGCGAAGTCTCACATAAGACACATCGACGCTGCCGCGCTCGAGGTGCCTATTGAATGACTGATTGCTATCAACCCCCCGGGAGGGAAGCGGTTCCGGCCAATCTCTACGACCGCCCGGAACCGTCCCACATCCCACATCCCACATTACTACTTACCATTCACAACTTACAACTTTCCCAGAGAATTGCGAAATGTTAATTTTGTAGGTCGACTATCCGAGTCGACCACGCGAATCGAGCCTGGTCGACTCGGATTGCCGCTTCGCTGCCATGCTGACGCACGGCCTATATCCCTTCGGGATGTTGTCGACCTACGAAATGGGCTAAAACCTTGTCCAGAACCTTGTCTCGAACCAAAATCCAAATCTATTTGAGTTCAAAACCGGATAATGGTTCTGGACAAAGTTCAAGACAAAGTTAAGAATTCGGCATTTCGCAAAACCCTAGATAGCTACACAGGATAGGAGAATAAGACCCCCCGTAGCGTAGCGACACTGACTGCGGTTGGAATTGAAACCGAGGATTAATAATATGGATTGGGTGCATTTCTGTCCGATCCACGTGGCCAGAGTTGCCGCAGAATCGAACCTGGCATCAGTTCCTGCCATGGGCCGGGGCGTGGGTTCCGCTGGTCTACAGGCTGGCTCCGGTAGTCCCGGTCGACCCCGTCCACAGGCTTGCATGAAATGGCTGCCAGCTCTTCTGGCATGTCAAACTTCCAGCGCGGCGGCCGCCCGAGCAGGCCGTCGCGAATGGTTGAGATCACCTGCGAATCGCGGTCGTTGCCGGTAGCGGCCCGCCAGAGTTCCAGGCCGACTTTGAAATCCTGCAGGAAATCCTCTTTGCGGGGGTGTTTCTCGTTCGGCACTCCGGCTTCCCGCAGGGCGCGGGTAAAGCTGTTCCACACCACCTCCGGGGTTTGTGCGGTCAGTTGGTCACCGAGCACGTGCTGCATGCTGCCGCAGTGGGTGGCGTTGGTCAACTGAAACTGTGGCGGTTGCGGTCCGGAGCCTTCGTCGAGGCAGCTTCCCCCGCCCATGAGCAGGTTATGGTTGGCCAGATTGCGGTCGGCGCAGTCCCAGGGCAGGGGCAGTCCGAGGGCGCCGGCGCGGTTGCCCAGAATCAGATTGTTCAGCACCCGGATGTCGTGGCAGCCGTCCTCCGGCTTGACTCTGGGGGTGGCATAGGCGAACCAGGCGCCAAAGTTGGCGTTGGCGTAGAGCAGGTTGTGGGCAATGGTAATGTCGGCGCAGTCATGGCCGTAGACACCATCGCCCTGGCGGGTATGGGCGATCACGTTGTTGTCGATGAGCACGGGACCGCGTCCAAGCTCGACATTGATGCCGCTGTACAGGTTGTTGAGAATTAAATTGCCGGTGATCCGGCTGCCGCGCCACTGGTTGTCGATCCAGATGCCATGGGCCTCGTTGTCGATGATCAGATTGCCCTCGATAAGGCCGTCAAAGAAGAAATGGAACTTGACCCCGCCGAACTCCCACCATGGGCTGGTCCAGCCGTCGCGGTTGTTACGGGCGATCAAGTTACCCAGCAACCTGGTGCCGGTGTGTCCGATGCCGGCGATGCCGCAGTGTCCGTTGTCGGTAATCTGGTTGTGGCGGAAGAGATGAAAACCAACCTGGCGGGCCCGCTCATTGAGTTTGCCGTGGCCCGACTGAGGGTTCTGCTCGGCTTCGGGGAACTCCATGTGTTTCTCGCCGCCTCCCTCCGAGCCACAGTCGATCCCCAGTCCCTTGGCCAGTCGGATGATGCAGTTTTGCACCGTCCAATGGTGGCCGCTGCGACAGGAGAGCGCGCCAATCTGAGTCCAACCTTCGCGTCCCCAGGTGGGGAAGTGGTTGGCGGCGTGCTCGATGATCAAGCCGTCCAGATGCAGATAACCGAGGCCTCGCTGCAGAGGAGCGAACACGGTGTGGCGGACACTGATTTCGACGGGTCCGGCGGGCGGCTTGCCACCGTCGGGAGAGTGGAGTATGACGGCGGCGCCCTCGGCATCAATCATCCATGCGCCCGGGGTTTCCTGCAGTTCGCCGAGGGTTTCCACCTCGGTCATGGGGCGGCCATTGATAAAAATTTGCCCCACCGTTTTCAGGTGTCGGCGCAAACGCTGGTCATGATGGTTGAACTGAGCCAGTTCCTGTTCGGCGGACATGCGTTTCTTTTCAATGCCGGCAAATGCAATGTCCATGGGGTCTATGCGGCTGTGCTCCTCAGTCAGCTCGGCCAGCCGTTTTTTTTGCTCACTGATCACGGCTTGTTGGGGGCGGGCAATTTTGCCCCGGTTAAAATGCTCCCGCCAGGGTCGATACTGGCTGTACAAAACCGGATCGCACTGCTGGCGATAGGCTTGTTGACCGTATGGGACTGATTCCAGAGAGCCCCGCCAGACCCCTTGCATCCGGGCAACCGGCTGCCAGTCCGGGGTGAAAATTTCACTGCCGCGCAGACTCACCTGTTCGCCGGGCGCAGCCATGTACTTGATTGGTCGTTCCGGTTCGCCGCCGCGGGCCGGGGCGACCCGTTCGCGATAAATTCCGGCGTGGATCAGCACGGTGTCTCCGGGCCGGGCCTGCGCCGCCGCCGGGGCAATGGTTTGAAAGGGTTGCGATGGGGTGCCCGGCCCCCGGTCGTCAGCCTGTGCATGTGTCTGGCTGACGACCCAGGTTCGATTGGTGGTGCTGGAATCGACGGGGATACTCTGTTTGTTCATACGACTTGGCTCCTTGTAAGCTAATCTGAATCATCTGAATCCGTGATATAATTGGCGAAAATTATTATAATGCACTAGCCTGAATAATTGGTTCTTTCTCACTTTGAGTGGGTAGCTTGTTTCAATTCACATTCAGAATCTGAGAAAAAACTATTGGCAACCCATTCGTTTTGAGAAAGAGCCGAACAATTCATGACAGGGGTCGGCAGGTTTCGCCTGGAACAATGTGACCAATCGGCAGGACCAAAGAGGGAACGGGGTCTCGCGGCCCATTGATCTTGCCGATCAGCATATCTACTGCTTCGGACCCTAGCTTTGCTTCGTCGACCGAGGCCATGGTCAGATGGTGCCTACCCCAGTTTTTCTGTGTTTCTCCGAAGAAGACCATGGACATGTCATCGGGAACCTTGAGCTTTAGTTCCTCGAGGACGGCGTGCGTTTCCCTGTAGCCGCCCTGCATGATCGTGGCGGTCGGCCGGTCGAGGCCGGAAAATTGTCCGACCGCCCAGGCCAGCAGTTCCGCCGACGTTTGACGCAGAGTTTCCGGTTGGATGATTCGGCCGGACAAACCAAGTTCCGCCATGGTCTGACGATAGCCCTCGACCCGCTCGTGCCGACTGTAGTGCATGCCCTCCATTTGATCCCGTCCCACCCCCAAATCGGCCAGGGCTATGCGTCGGTGGCCAAGCTCGACAAGATATTTGGTGGCCTTGGCCGCCAGTCCGAAGTCGTCGGGCCGGACACAGTCATAGCGGTGGTTGGCGTTGATCCAGACCGCGGGCAACGAGTGTTTTTGGATCATTTCAATCAATGGTTTTGGAATGGCGTGGGTATAGTTGATGAGCAATCCGTCCACCGTAAGTTCCTCGAGCAGGCTGGGAACAATGAGCGGACTGGACAGTTGTTCATCCGGCAGCCGGGACAGCACCAAGTGCATGGAGCGGGCGGCCAGGCTGTCATGAATACCGCTCAGCAACGGATTAGGCAGATAACTGCGTCCAAGGTCGGTGCTCAGCAGCAGACCGGCGGCGTCAAAGCGCTGATAGCGGATTGAACGGGCGGCCCGGTTGGGGCGGTAGCCCATGTTCCGCACCAGCTCCATAACCTTTCTGCGCTTCGCCTCGCCGACGCGCCCACGATTGTGGACGACGTTGGAAACGGTCATCTCGCTGACCCCGGCTTCGACGGCAATGTCCCGGAGTGAAACCATGGAAATTTTCCCTTCCTAATTCCGCAGACTTTTACCTAATTCCGCAGACTTTAACGTCAAAACAAAACCCCGGCACGCCACCTCCTCCTTTCACTGAAAATTGCGTCGTCGCGACTGGCTTGCCTAGGTTTGATAGTATCTCTTTATGCGCTCGCTGATGTCCCGGAACTGGACATCCATCGAGTACAGCTCCTTGAACATTCGGAAGGCCTTGTCGGCATCGCCCTTTTTCTCATAGGCCAGGCCGCTTTCATACAGTGCTTCCTTGTACTCGTTTGACGAAATGCGGTCTTTTTCCTTGATCGCCATCTCGAACTGTTCAATGGCCAGGTCATACAGTTCTTTCTGTCTGAAACACTTGCCCATGGGGATGCGGGCTTTCCGGGCGAGATGAGGACTGCGCTGGGTCTGTTGAAACTGCTGCAAAGCATCGTCAACCCTGCCAAGCTGCCAGTAAAGATAGCCCAGTTCAAGTCGGAAGTTAAGTTCATTGGGGAAGTTTTCGACTCTTTTTTCCAGCCTTTGCAGCAGGGATTCATCGCGCTGCTGCGTAAGATTTTCGATTTGTTCCGGGCTTTCTCCGTTCTCTCTGGCCTGTTCAATTTTATCATTGTACTGAGCACGAATGATATCGCTGATTTGAGTGTCAATCCCGGGATCGTAGACCCCGGTCAGCTCCATGATTTTGCCATAGGCCTCGATGGCCTCCTGATAATCGTGATTTTGGTGCAGCAGCGAGGCCAATTTTTTCAGCAGTCCCGGGTTGTCCGGTTTTTCCATCAAGGCCGCCCGGTTTTTTTCGATCAGTTGTTTTCTGACATTGGGATCGCGCACCTGCAACCGGTCCTGCTGCTCCAGTTCCTCGGCCTTGTCCTTGTCCTTCATCAGGTCCTTGTAGGTGTCTGCCTGCTCCCATCGGCCTCCCTCCATGGCCGCCAGAGCGGTGGCGCGTTTGAGTTCATTGACCGCGTTCGGATTGCCGGGCTGCATCTCGCATACTTTCTGGAGAACGGACACCGCTTTCTGGGCGTCCCCGGTTTCCTGGTAATCGGTGGCCAGTGCCTGGTGGGCGGGCACGCTTTTCGGGTTGAAGCGGACGGCGATCTCCATGGCGTTGACCGCGATTGCCGGCAATTCCGCCTCTTTCGCCGCCCGCCTTAGGAACATCAGGGTGCTCAGCAGCGTAGGATCGGCGTTCATCGCCTTTTCAGCCATTTCCAGCGCTCTGGCATGGTTGCCCCTGCGTAATTGCGCCGGTCCTTTGACGTAGACCGAAACCGCAGTCATCAGCCAGGCTGAAATCCGACGAAACCAGCTAACACTAAAGCCTATTCTCGACAGCTGCGCCTGCCGCAACTGAAAGCGTGCTTCATTGAATCCCGGCTCCCGGTGCAGCAGCTCCTGCAAAATTTGACAGGCGTAGTCGTAGTTCCGGCTTTCCATCGCCTGGCTGGCCCGGTTCATACTTTTCCGGATTGACTCACTGGCTTCATTTCGTGTTAAGGTCGCTATGGCCATCTTGCATCCTCATTGGAGGGTCGGTCGTTGGTTTGCTGAAAACAACAAATCGGGATAACAAATCCTAATATATTTCTCCTTTCAGCTATTTCAATATTAAATCGTTGTCGTTGTTCATCAACCAGTCCGTTTAAGTTTGACAACTTATGCCATCCGGGACAGCAGGTGCTTGAAGCGCCGGCCGTACTCGACATAGTGCTCGTAGCGCCAGGCATCGGCCTTTTCGGGGTCGCTTCTGAGTTCGGACGGCAGGTTGCCGGTCAGGTGCGGCTCGATCGAGATCGGGCCGGGTTCGGGGCGGCACAGCCAGTCGGCGACAATTCGCTCCACCTCGCCTTCGCCTTCGCCCGGCCAGCAGTGCCGGGCTTCTCGCGTGCGGTCCTTGATGTGCAGGACATCGACCCACTCCCGCACCTGATCGTAGAACTCCCAGTTCGGTCGGTTATACGACTCTCCGTCGCGATCCGGGTGGTGTCGCCGCACCTGATTGGCTGTGTCGAAGATCAGGCGTAGTCCGGGCACGTTTTCCAGCATCTTCATGGTCTGGCGCCAGCCGAGGCCGCCGTAGTTGCCGCAATTTTCGTGCAGTGGCAGAAGCCCGGCATCCCGGCAGCGTCTGACAATCTCGCGGAGCCGGCGGAAGCGTTCCTGTTCCTGCAATGGTTCGCCGTGGGGGGGGAGGGCGTAGCTCATGATGCGAACGTGATGGGCCTTGAGTGCCTGAGCGCGGGGGATCAGTCTTTCGAGTTCTTCAATGGTGACATCGGACGGTTCGGTTATCGGATGGTTGTAGTTGCCAAGGTTCGAACCGTAGCCTAGCACGGCCATATCGGCTTCGGCGATGGTGGCGGCGGATTCTTCGACCATGGACATGGGCAGGTCGGTGACGTTTTGCGGCTGTCCCGCCGCGTCGCGCAGCTTGCGGATGTCCAGCCACCGCCAGCCCAGCTCGCGATGTGCCTGGATTTGTTTTTGCAGAGATGGGTTTGCTTCATCGGCGAAGCCTGACAGGGGTGGTTGGTTGGTCAATGTCATGGTTTACTCCTTTAGTTCTGGCGAATCCCCGGCCAGGCCCCGGCCAAGAATGGCCGGGCGCGGTAACTGGCGGGCGCGGTGCCGGCCTTTGTGCCAGCCAACAATGGCTGGCCGCGGTGACTGGCGGGCGCGGTGACTGGCGGGTGTCCGCCGCTACCAAGACAGGGGCGGCCGTTATTCGGCGGCGATGGCGGCGGCGGTTGTGCGCAGGCGTTCACGCAAGATCGTTTCATCGGTTGTTGCTGTTTTCATGCTCATTCCCAGGGTATGGTTTTCACCTGCTGGCGCGGCCAGGCGCCGGATAGACTCGCCCGTAATTTCCGCCAGCCCATTGGTCGTCGTATCTCGCAGTGCCTGCTCGAATGACTGGCGGTCCGCCCAAAAACGGTGCCCGCTCTCTTCGAAAAGGCTGGTTGACGACAAGTTTTCGCGGTAGTTCGGATTAAAGGCTTGCAGGCAGAGACCGGAGGCCGAGCCAAAGGGGCAGAAGGTTTGTGCGTGCGGATGCCGCAGCACACCCGGCATATCCGGAGCCAGGCGTAGTCGGCAAATGATTTCGTTGCCGACCAGCTCGGAAAACGTAATGGTCGCGTCAGGGAAAAGCTTGTGTAACTGACGTATTTGGGTTGTGACCCGCTGAAAGATTGAACGTCGGTAGCGATTGCGCGAGATTTCTTCGATGGCCGGTCCAATCTGGAAGCGGTGGGCGTAGTCTTTCTCCAGGTAGCCGCGATACTGCAAAGTGCGAAGTAAGTTATGCGCGGTCGTTTTTTTCAAGTTCAGGTTTTCGGCGATGTCGGTCAAACGAGCACCTT
>SLNM01000204.1 GCA_007133055.1 Lentisphaeria bacterium | reverse complement strand
TGGCGGTTTTCATGGTCTCACCCTCATGGCAATCGCCGGAATGCGGATAGAGCGCATACTCGAAGGTCTGCCGGCCCGGGCACTGGACACCGGCATCGTCCAGCTCGGTGGTCTTCTCCTCGCTCACTTTAAGCTTGATTCGACAGGCTCGAATCAAAGTCAGAGCCAGGGTTTGATCGCGGTCCCGCAACGCCTCGTACTCGAATAGACCGCGGGTGAAAAGCGCGATCCCCTCCCGGCCATTGTTCATTTCGACAAACGACCGCAGCGGGTGGGTGCCCCTGGCCTCCTCCACCCAGCCGCGCGAGTCAGGGATGGCAATCGGACGCGAAACAATGTCGAAATGACTGTCCGCCCAGGTCCGATCAGTTTCAATACCGGTCGGAAAATTGGCTCGCAGCCAGTGGTCCCCGGCCCGGTTGTCAACCGTCAGGCGGATGGCAAGATAGGGACTGGTCGCTTCAACGGTGTACAGGATCGAGACTGGCAGCTCGACCAGCCGCTCGGAACGACGCCGTCCACCCTCGGCGTATTCGGACGGAACCGCAAACCGGTAGTCGGCCCGAATCACACTGCGCAAGGGGCCGCTTTCCACCACCGCGATACTGGCCGATGCACCAAGCGAACTGAATTTCTGGTCGAATGAGGGCGACACGTGCTCCCAGGCGTTGCCGGCCTCTCCTTCGTCACTTAAATAATTCAGCGCGCAATAGGTCGTACCCGTCTGGCGATTGGTCAAATCCACCGTGCCATTGCCGTTGACCCGCACTGCTATCCACTGGTTGGCCATTGAATTGACCCCCGTGACCAAAGTCTGATTGGTTCTCAGCTCAGCACGCTCCGGCGCTATTCGGTAGGCTCTCCAGCCCAGCGCCGGCAGGCGGCTGAAACGGGCCAGCATAACCACCCGGTGACTCGGCAGAATGGTCGGCACATCCCAGATGGAATCGACAAATACGCTCGAACTCCCGGCCTGCCGCGGCTGCCGCTCGACCTCGGAATCGCATTCGTGATGCAGCGACACCGCCGCCACCGGCGACTCCCCGGCCGGCACCTCAAGGTCCACCAGAGACACCACGTCCCGCTCGAACGGCAGAGGATTGTAAACCACCAGCAGACTGTCGCCGGAGGCCAGTCCCTGGCGGGACAGATTGGCGGCCACCCCGGAAAGCGCGTCCTCGACCACCAGGTCGGCAATGTCCGACACCTTGCGGTAGCGATATTCCATATCCTGGCAGACCGGGTCCGGCGCGCAACCACCGTTGGCATCGTGCGTATGGTTGGACAGAAGATAGCGCCAGCCACGCTCCAAATAAGCGGCCGGATAATCCACCCCGGCCAGCAAGGCGGCCAGGCAGGCCAGAGGCTCGGCCTGGCAGGTCAGCTTGCGGGAGGCCGCAAAGTCCTGCTGCTTGAGATAGGTGCGGGCGCTGATCGTGCCGGGAAAAAGAAAGGTCCACATCCCCTCCTTGAGATAGGAGCGTCTCTCGCCGACCAGTGTTTGCAGACGCTCGAAATCCAACGCTGCGGTTAATTCATGCCAGTACTCCTCGAGGCTTGTATGTTTGATGTCATAGACACCGGCGAATATTTCCCGGGCGTCCTTGACAATTTGAGTTTCCAAAGGGTGTGCGACCGAGATATCATGCCCCATCATGGCCAGGAAAATATCGGTGGTGAAATGGCCTGCCTCACGCTCGAGCATCTCCTCGAAAGCCTGCCGGAGCCGTTCCCGGTCATACTTGATTTCCGGTTTTTTAAGATCGAACGATGGATCCTGGCCAGCCTGCCCGTCAGCCATCCGCAAAGGCGTATCGTCGGCGTTGCGCCAGTCGTAAGTCTTGTCAAAATCCTGCCCCTGGGTCACTGCCCTGAACACTTGATAGTAGTAATTATATCGGGCATACAAGGCAAAGCGCGAGGCCAGCACCTGGCTGCCGTCCGGCGCCTGCCAGACAAACTCGGCATCTGATTCATGATGGGAAATACCGCGGTAGAACATCATCCGCGTCAACCCGAAATCGCGTAGAATTTGCGGCAACTGCCCGGTCTGGCCCCAGGAGGAAGGGGTGTAGGCCACGCTGCCGCGGGAACCACCGTACTTTTCCACTGTCTTGCGCCCGAACAACAAATTCCGCACCAGCGCCTCGGCCGAGACTGAGAACTCCTCGACCAGGGTATAGTAAGGCCCCACCACCAGCCGGCCCTGCCGAATCATCCGCTCTACTTGCGGACGACGCTCCGGCCGGAGAGCCAGGTAGTCGTCGATCATGATCGCATGGCCGTCCATGGTGAAAGAGGGGTAGTCAGGATCCCCCTCCAGTATGTCCAAAGTGGTATCCATCATCCGCAGAAGTGCGTGCCGGGTCTTCTCGAAAGAACGGCGAAACTCCCGATCCCAATGCGTGTTGGAGACAATTCTCAGTCGCTTTGTCTTTTGTTTCTGCATGCTGTAAAATTTCCTCTACCGCTGCCTGTGACAATCTTGACCACACACTTCAGTAATTACCCATATTTGTCGCTCACTTAATGATCTCGAGAATTTCCTCGAAGCTCCGGCAGTAGTGCTGGCACAGGCCGCGAGTGCCGCTCTCCTCGATGTTGCCGCCGGCCAGGCCAATGGCGGCAAAACCGGCCAGGCGAATCGAGCAAACCCCGGCGCCGGAATCCTCGATCCCTATAACCCGGTGCCGCTGATCGAACGGTATCCCCAGCCCGACCCGGCAAGTCTCCGCGTACAGCCAGGGATGCGGCTTGGGCGACAGCTCGCCCAACGTCCCCACCTCTCCCTGACGCAAGGGGAAGCCGGCTGTAACCGCGGCATCGTAGAACGCCTTCGGATCACCCAGCTCCAAACTACGAAACGCGGAAACAATCTCGGGCCAGGCTTTTTCGTAAAGCCCGGAAGTAACCAGGCCAATGCGAACCCCCATCCCTTTAAGCGAAATTAAAAAATCCTTGATGCCGGGACTAGGCGTAAACGCGTCGGTCCGACCGCGACCGGCCATAATCTCGCTCATTTCATGATGGGTGTGCCGAAAATACCATCGGCGAGCCTCCTCGACCGTCCTCCCCGGACAATACTTGTCGACACAGTATTGCAGGTGCTCCGACACACTGTGCCCGGAAACATGGGGCAGGTCCTCCGACTCCAGATGAAAATCGGGCTTGGACAGAAGGCTGGCCGTGGTCTTCTCTATGATCCAAATCCAGAAAGACTCGCTGCGCACCGTCGTGCCGTCCAAATCCATCAGCACCGCCTTGATCGGACGCTCAATTGAAACTTCCGAAACCGGATAGTAGGCAGGGTAGCCCAGTGCCGACTTGACACATGCCATCGTATGGTCGGAGAATCGAATAAACTCCACCTTGCCGTCGCCGGTTACGGCAATCGCCCGAACCCCGTCCTGGCCGCAGTGAAAACGGCCGTCGGCAGTCGAGGACAACGCCGACAGCCCGGCGAAATCTTTCTCCCATTTTGAAATATTTGACATACAAACCCCTGATAAAATAATACCCAATCACCTAAATACCCAAATCCAAAGGAAGC
The DNA here is from genome assembly GCA_007133055.1 of Lentisphaeria bacterium. Lineage (GTDB taxonomy): Bacteria > Verrucomicrobiota > Lentisphaeria > Oligosphaerales > PUNB01 > SLNM01. The sequence goes on along the minus strand of SLNM01000204.1, from coordinate 4,187 downwards.
CCGAAAAACCGAATTGCATAGACTGTTTGAGAGCTTTTAACCCGATTGGTGAAAAGCCGTTATTGTACAACCCTTTTGCAATTAGTTAATTATAATACTTTTCGCCAAATTTATCACGGATTCAGGTTTCATTCTATTTTGATAGCAATCCGGAATCAGGGCCGCTGTCCTTGTGCAATGGCTGACCCTCCGCTCCGAACGGTTTCCGCAGACTGTAGCGGTCAATCAACGGAGTCAGCGCGTTCATGAACAGGATCGAGAAGGCCACTCCCTCCGGGTACCCGCCCCAGAGCCTGATGACAGCGGTGATCAAGCCGCAGCCGACACCGAAGATCAAAGCACCCTGCCTAGTGATCGGCGAGGTCACCATGTCGGTGGCCATAAACCAGGCGCCGAGCATCAGACCGCCGGTCAGAACATGAAACTGCGGGGGTGGATATTGCCCGGGGGCAAGCAGCCAGGAGACCAGGGCAAACAAAGTCACCGTACCAATGAAGCCGACCGGCACCTGCCAGCGAATGTAGCCCAGAACAAGCAGCACCAACCCGCCGAGCAGCAAGGCGGCCGCCGATGTCTCACCAATGCAACCGGGCATGTTGCCAAGGAAATAGTCAAGATAGTCAGTCCCCGCCACCGCATTGGTTTTCCAATGATCCAGTGGCGTCGGCGTGGTCACCGCCTGAACCGCCGCCGTAAAACGACCCGGCTGCGGACGCACCCAGGCCGCACCCGCCATCAAGGAGGGAAAGGATATGGCCAGGCCAACCCGGGCCACCAGGGCGGGATTGAATGGATTGTAGGCGAGCCCGCCGTAAATCTGCTTGCCCAGGCCTATCGCCAGCAGCCCCCCCAGCAGACACAGCCACCAGGGAGCACTGGCCGGCAAACACATGCCGACCAATATACCGGTCAGCAATGCGCTGCCGTCACCGATGGTCGACTCCACCCCGCGCAATCGACAGCAGAAAAACTCCACGGCCAGACAGGACAATGACGACAACCCCAGCACCCATAGAGCCCGCCAGCCGAACACATACACGCCAACCAGGCAGGCCGGAAGCAGCGCCGCTATCACCGTCAGCATAATGCGACGAATCTGGTCGGGATGATGCAGGTGCGGAGAGCTGCTGACGATTAACCGCCGGGGATCGGGCAGGCGAATGTTGCTTTCCTCCATTGTCTTAAATATCCTTTAGACTGATGCGAAATTAATAACAACCTTGTCCCGAACCTTGTCCAGAACCTTGGTTCCTTTTCAATTTGAGTGGGTAGCTTGTTTCAATTCACATTCAGAATCTAAGAAAAAACTATTGGCAACCCATTCGTTTTGAGAAAGAGCCTGAAATATTCAGCGCCGCCGGGCCATGATTTCCATCTTCGCCCGCTTGAAATGCTGGACCAGCGGACGATTGGCGGGACAGGCGTAGGCACAGCAGCCGCACTCGATGCAATCCATCACACGCCAATTCTCGGCATCGTCAAAGCACTCGTTCTCAATCTGTACGCTGAGCGGGCCCGGCAGTATTTTCATCGGACAGACATCGACGCAGGCGCCACAGTTGATGCACGGTTCCGAAGTATACTGAAAAAGCTGCTCCGGCGCCAGCAGCAGAATGCCGGAACTGCTTTTGCTGATCGGCAGATCCAGGGAGTATACGCTGAAGCCCATCATCGGCCCGCCGGCAATGATTTTAGCCGGATCACTCTTCACCCCGCCCGCCAGCGCCAGTAAATCACGCAGGCTGGTACCGACGCGGGCCCGCCAGTTGCCGGGGGAAACCACCGGCTGGCCGGTTACCGTCACCACCCGTTCGATCAGCGGCACCCCCCCCAGCACCGCCGCCGCCACTGCCCGGCAGGTGCCCACATTCTGCACCACGCAGCCGACATCCATCGGCAGCCCGCCAGCCGGCACCTTGCGCCCGGTGGCCGCGTAGATCAACTGCTTTTCCGCCCCTTGCGGATAGCGAACCCGCAGGGACACCACCTCAATATCACGACCGGCGGCCCGCTCCCGCAGCAAGGCGACCGCATCCGGCTTGTTCTCCTCGATCCCCAGAACCACCGTGCGCACACCCAAAACCCGCGCCAGCGCCGCGGCACCGTCAAGAATTGCATCCGGCTCCTCCAGCATCAAACGATGATCGGCAGTCAAATAGGGCTCGCATTCGACTCCGTTGAGGAGCAGAGTGTCGATTTTCCTGTTGGGCGGCGGGCTCAGCTTGACGTGAGTAGGAAAGGCGGCTCCGCCCATGCCGACGATGCCGGCGGCCCGCACTCGCTCCAGCAGCTTTGCCGGATCGCACTCGCGCCAATCCTCGATCGGCGGCAGGGAATCGTCGGGGTTGTCTTCGCCGTCACTGCCGATCTCCACCGCCGGCACAAAAACCCCCGTCGGGGACAAACATTCGCCAACCTGGCTGACCACGCCGCTGGTCGGCGAATGAATGGCGGCTGACACAAAGCCGCCCGGCTCGGCCAGCAGCTGACCCTTGCGAACCTCGTCCTTTTTCGCCACCAGCAATTTCGGCGGCGCCCCAATATGCTGCTGCAAGGGCACCACATACCGCTCAAGCAAGGGCGCAGTCCGAATTTCCGAACCGCTGCTCAAATCCTTGCCATCGGACGGATGCACCCCGCCGTGGAAACGAATGGGCTGTGCTAAAACATCATCGGTCATAGGGCTTTACTTGAATATTGGACGTTTCATTGTCGAAAGGGGGAGCCGGTCGACGCTTACGGGCTACAAGCATTCGCCACCGCAGCCTTTCGTGCCAGCTCCGGGTACCCTTGTCCAGAACCTTGTCGCTAACCTTGTCGAAAACCATTATCGAAATATGCGAAAAGGCACAGGGGGACACTATTAACATAAGATTGCGAAGATCACCAAAAAAACCGCTTCAATCGTAGAGCGATTGACAAATATTTCTTCGTTTCCTTTGTTGGCTTCTGTTAAAATTTGTAGATTATGCGGGGCGCCTTCAGCGCACTTGTTGTTCGGTGCCGTTACCCGGGGCGTTGCCCCGGTCTGGTATGCGCAGCGCCGTTGGCGCGGGGGCTGCACCGGTTTATTCTCTGTATCCTTCACGGGGTCATGCAGTTATGAGGACACGGAGTCAATGGGTATTCGGTTCATGAGGTTTCTTGTCCCGAACCTTGTCCCGAACCTTGATCGAAACATGGAAACCGGTCGACGATAACGGGCGACGATTATTAGCCGGCAGTCAGGCAACCTCGCTTTCCGACTTCGCCGCCATCGCGCCCGCCGTCTGCAAACAGCCGGTCGGGCAAACCTTGACAATTTCGGGATCGGGCGGACAGTCGTAGTTTATCCTCGCCAGGAACCCCTCCATCCTGATTTTTTCCTCGCCGGCCTCCTTGTAGCATTTGCGGCAGCCGATGCAGGAAACCTTGCAAACCTTGCTCTTGGCACCGCCCTTGGCCGGAGAATTGCAAAATATATGCACCGGCGCATCGGCCGGAGCCATGATGATCAACTGACGCGGACAGACCGCCACACACTTGCGGCAGCCGGTGCAAATGTCGGGATGGACAATCGCCAGCCCATCGCGCATCTCAATGGCGCCGAAAGGGCAGACCCGGCTGCAAGTGCCCATTCCCAGACAACCGTAAACGCAACCCTTGGCTCCGCCGGCCACCAAACTGGCGGAACGGCAGTCGCGCACACCATTGTACCCGGCGGCCCACTGAGCCGCCCGGTCGTCCCCCCCGCATCTCACCACCGCCACCATTCGGTTGCGAGCGCCCGCTTCAACCCCGAGAAAATCGGCGATCCGATGTACCGACTCGGAAGAGCTGGAGGGACAAAGCTCAGGTGTCGCCTCGCCCGCCACCAGGGCACGAGCGAAATCGGCGCAGCCCGCAAAACCGCAGGCGCCGCAGTTGGTGCCGGGCAACATCTCCTCGACCTGCTCAATGCGCGGGTCATGCCGGACCGCGAAGAATTTCGCGGCCAAGCCAATGATCACGCCCAGAGAAGCGCCCATAATCAACATGAGAACAAGTGCGTCCATCGTAATCCTCACCGGACTGGAAACCCGAGATCAGAAGCAGGCAGCAGTCGTCTTCACGCCAAAAACCCGCTCCATTCGTCACTTTCCTGCCTTGTGAAAAAGGCCAGTGTTCGGCCAACCCCGCCGCCCCTCATACTTCAATCGACCAGTCCG
>SLNM01000166.1 GCA_007133055.1 Lentisphaeria bacterium | reverse complement strand
GACCTCGCCCTGTTCCTGGCCGTCCTCGAATATATTGAGCAAAGCGCCTGACAAACTGCCGCCGGAAATTTCGAATGATGCGGGGAATTTAGCACCATCCGCCTTGTTCATCCACCAAACATGCTGATCTTCCCGGTCGGATTCCTCCAAAGGCGGCGAGGGCCCGGCGAAGAAATCGTCAAATGAACACCCCTCCAGCTCGCCTGCCTTCTTTTGCAGAACCTGGCAGGCGGCGCGGTTGGCCAGCCGGATCAGCCCGCCCGGAAGCTGCACGGCCAGCAGCGGCACGGATACGCTGGACAAGGTGGACTTGGCCATGTCGCGCAGTCTGTGCAATTGTCGGTTCTGATACAGATAACGGTCGGCCAGGTAGCTACTGGCGGCGGCAAAGAAGGAGAACAGTAAAATCTGCATCAAACCAGTCTGTATCGCCTGGGCTGGAAAAGCATAGGGCGAGGGCTCAGGCCCCTGATAGGGCAAGGTGCCGGTTATTTCCAGAATCATCAGTGAGCTGTAAAGGCAAACCGCCAGCAGCGCCACTCTTATCGCCAGCCGGCCGGAAACGACGATGCCGGCAACCAGAATCAGTAGCGGATAAAGCAGCACCAGGCTGCTGCCGATACCGCCGGTGAAATGAACCAGCCCGGTGATGATAAAAACATCGACGGTGAACTGGTAAAGAGCACCCTGCTTCACCGTATCAGCTCGCTGCAACCATAAGGCGTAGAGTATGGCCAGGACAAATGTAATCGCCATGAACAGGGAAACCGACTGCAAGTTGACGGGGTGCGGCGAGAACACCATGATCAGCATAAGAAGCAGTCCCAGCAGCAGCAGACGACCCAGCATCACATAGACCAGAGGCAGGTGTTTTCTGGCCAGTTGGTCGCGGCGAATGACAGTGCTGATTTTCATGGTATCAGTTTTCACCTTATGAGACAATTTCATGCATGCGAAAGATCGGCAGAAACATACAGATTACAATTGCGCCGATCACCACTCCCAGAAAGGCCATCAGCAGAGGCTCGATCATACTGGCCAGAGATTCCAGGGTGTTCGACACCTCGTCCTCGTAAAAGTCGGCAACCTTCTCCAGCATGCCGTCGATATTGCCGGTTTTCTCGCCGGCCGCAATCATGTGGATAACCATCGGCGGGAACCGGCCGGTGGCTCGCAGCGAGGCGCCTACCGGCACTCCTCCCTCGATCTGGCCGCCGCAATTGGCCAGAGCGCCGCCAATGACCCGGTTGCCCGTGGCCTGGGCGACAATGCTGATCGTTTGCAGGATCGGCACTCCGCTGCGCAGCAGGGAGGCGAAGGTTCGGGACATGCGAGCCAAAGCAATCTTTTCGATTAAACTGCCGGCCACCGGCGCTCGCAGCTTGAGCGAGTCCATGGCGTAGGCGCCCTTCGGAGTTTTTTGCACAGATCGCAATATCAGGACCAGAACGATCAGGCCGACAATCACCAGCGGCGCCTGCCGGCGAATAACGTTGCTGACGGTTACCAGCATTTGTGTCGGAGCCGGCAGCTCCGCTCCGAAATCGTCAAAGATACCCTCGAACACCGGAACGATGAAAACCAGCATGACAATGGTCAGCGCGGTCGCCAGCAGCACCACCACCACCGGATAGGTCAGTGCTGCCTTGACCTTTCGCACCATCGCCGCACTGGCCTCCAGATAGGCGGCCAGACGGGCTGTTACTTCGGCCAGGCCGCCACCCATCTCGCCGGCCCGAATCATGTTGACATAGAGTTCCCCGAACAAACCCTGGTAGGCTGAAAGCGCCTCGGCAAAGGAAGCACCACCCTCGACCCGGGCTCTGATGTCCTCGACAATCTTCCTGAAATGCAGATTCTCAGTTTGTTCGGAAAGCGCGCTCAAGCATTGAATAAGCGGCAGACCGGCATCCAGCATGGCCGCCAGTTTCTGCGTAAACGGGCACAGCTCCTGCTTGCGAATTTTGCCGGCACCGCGAATTTTCACCCGTGTATCCGTCTGGCGCGAACGAGCGCCGGATGAGCGCTGCCTTGATTCGGCTGGACGTTGAAATGATTCCGCCATATTTATTCTCCGAGTTCGTAGTAGATTATGCGGGGCGCTTTCAGCGCACTTATTGTTCGGTATCGCTACCCGGGGCGCTGCCTGCCTGTGCGTCGCACGCAGACAGGCCCCGGTCTGGTATGCTATGCGCCGTTGGCGCGGGGGCTGCACCGGTTTATCCCCCTGTATCATTCACGGGGTCATGAAGACACGGAGTCAAAGGGCATTCGGTTCATGTGGTCTTTGCGAGCTTCTGTTCAAAAAAAAATGCATGGCCGAATTCGCATGAATTAATCAGGCTAGTCCCCGGCGGTTACCCGCAGCACCTCCTCGATCGTGGTGATCCCCTCGCGCACCCGGTGAAAGCCGTTTACCCGCAAGTCCCGGAATCCCTCTTCATAAGCCAACTTTTTAATGTCGTCAGCGTTGGTTGTGCGCAAAATCAGCTCCCGCATGTTCTTGCTAATCGGCAGAACCTCCATGATGCTGGCTCTTCCCTTGTAGCCGCTGTTGCCGCAGCGGGAACAGCCGCGGCCTCTGAAAATCTGCACGTCTTTGAACAAGTCCGCCGGAATCTCATTGGCCTCGGCATATTCCGGCGAGAATTCAAAAGGCTCCTTGCAGTTGGGGCAAATACGGCGGAGCAGCCTTTGCGCCTGGGACATGAGCAGAGAAGAGGCGATCAGAAAGGGTTCGATCCCCATGTAGGCCAGCCGGGCAATGGCGCCCGGGGCGTCGTTGGTGTGCAGCGTGGTCATGACCAAGTGCCCGGTCAGGGCGGCCTTGACCGCGACATCGGCGGTTTCCGCGTCCCGCGTCTCACCGACCAGCACAATGTCCGGGTCCTGGCGCAGAATCGAGCGCAGAGCCGCCGCGAATGTCATCCCCACGGCTTCCCTGATCTCGACCTGATTAATCCCCATCAACTGATATTCCACCGGGTTTTCGACGGTGGTGATGTTAACGTCCGGGCGGTTCAGCTCCTGGAGGGCGGAATACAAGGTGGTGGTTTTGCCGCTGCCCGTGGGGCCGGTGACCAGAATCAAGCCGTGCGGCTGGTGGATGGCCCGGCGCAGCTTGTGCAATGAGTCAGGGTCCAGCCCCAGCATTTCCAGGTTGTTCGCCAAATTGCTCTTGTCCAAAAGGCGCATGCAGACCTTCTCCCCATGCACCGTCGGCAGAATGGAAATTCGCAGGTCTATCTCGCGTCTCTGCGCCTTGATCCTGAACCGCCCGTCCTGGGGAATCCGGCGCTCGGCAATGTCCAGCTCTGACATAATTTTGATGCGGGAAATAATGGCCGACTGCAAATGCTTGGGCGGTGCAGGCCCCTCGGCCAGAACGCCGTCTATGCGATAGCGAAGCCGCATTTGTTTTTCAAAAGACTCGATGTGAATGTCGCTGGCCTGCTTCTTGAGAGCCTCCATCAGCACCATGTTGACAATCCGAATGACAGGAGCGTCCGAAGCACGCTCCAGCATGTTTTCAATGTCCGCATCCTGATCATCGTCGAAGGAAACCTCGATATTTTCATCGCCCGCCTCCTGCAATATTTCGCCGAGTCCCTCCGTTTCTTCTTCTTCGCCGGCGGCAATCACCTCCATAATTTCCGACTCAAGAGCCGCCGCCGGCAATACCTTGAGCCCGGTCAGGTCAGCCAGTTCGCTCAAGGCTAAGACATCGAGAGGATCCGCCAGCGCCACCGTAACCGTGTCCGGTGTCCGGGCCACCGGAACCGCACGGTGCCTTTTAAGCATGTCAGGTGAAAAATCACCCAGCAACGAATGCTCATTGTTGAACCCGGCCAGCCGCAGCACCGGCACCCGGGCATGTTCAGCCAGTGCCAGACAGATATCGGACTGCTCAACTGAATATTCCTGGCGCAACACCTGCTCCAGCTCCAACTGACTGCCGGTAAACGAGGCGACCAGTTGCTTCTTCTGCGATGTCTGCAAGACCCCGCGCTTGACCAGCAACCCCAGCAGACTGTCAGTCAGACTGCCGCCCTGACGTTGCATTGTTGAAATTCCGTCCATTCGCAATCTTTCCTATGGATCATCGTCCGTCGGCCATGCAAGTTCAAAACCTGTTTCACGAAAAACACCCTGACGGGCAGCCCTCCATCCCGCAGTCGCAACAGAGTATGAGCAATTTCCATGCCAAAAACTGCCGGCATGATCTGCAGGCTGCCGGCACCGCTGAAACATAACCGGATTCCCCATCGGTGCCAACGCAAAGATTTTTTGGACGAAGTTTGGTGTAGGCACGGCCTGCCGCCGCATTAAGCAGAGCCTAGCCTGCTTAATTCACGAGCCAAGTTTGCCGCAGGCTGCCACGAGACAAGCCGTAGCTGTGGCATTCTACCGCAAGGCGATGGCTCGTGGCAGGATGCGGTGAAATTGGCCGCCCCTCGGGTGCGAAATTCGGCCATGCAATTCGTGACAAATCAGATTTTTTAGGACAACTCCTGTATCCTGTTGATTATAAACATATAATGGCGCATGGCCGAATTCGCATGAATTATTCAGGCTAGTACCTCGTCGACCCGGCGCAGCACCTCCTCATGCACTTGTTGCGGGGACCTGCCTGCGTCAACCGTTCTGATCCTCTCCGGCACCTGCCGGGCCAGTTGCAGGAAGCCTTCCCGCACACGCTCGTGAAACTGACGCTGTTCGTTCTCGAATCGATCCTCCCCATGCTCACCGAGTCCGCGCCGGCGACTGCGCTCGGCTCCGACCGCCACCTGCAAATCGAGCAATATCGTCAGATCGGGCATTCGGCGGCCCACTGTGAAAGCGTGAAGACGGTCAATGAATTCCAGGTTCAGCCTCCGACCGTATCCCTGATAAGCCGTGGTCGAATCAAGAAACCGGTCGCACAGAACAATCTTGCCTGCCGCCAGCGCCGGCTCGACAACCCTGCGCAACAACTGCACTCGGCTGGCGGCCATGATCAGCAACTCCGATTCCGGACAGGGAGTGTCATCGCCGTGCAAGTGCTTGACCAGCCGCCGCAGCTCCTCGCCCAGACTGGTGCCGCCAGGCTCACGGGTTGTCAGAACCGACCAGCCCCGATGCTCCAGCGCCTGAGCCAGCAGTTGCAACTGCGTAGTTTTGCCCGCCCCCTCCTGGCCCTCGAATGAAATAAAAAAACCTCCCGGGACAAACCGCGCCCCGGAACCAACATCCGCTTCGCAATCAGTTATTTTCGGAACCCCGCGCTGAGACATGACCATTACCCTTCCCGTTTCGGTTTCGGCGCCTATCTGGTTACCGCCGAAAGACCACTAACCTGATTAATTCATGCGAATTGAATTCACACACAATATGCTCCATCTTGGTTTAACTAAAAGGAAACATATTTCCTTTTCGTATTCAGTCAAGCATTATGGATCGGCGATCTGTTGTCGTTGTCGCAATCGCTTTCGTGATCGAACCTCGGCGACGTGACTGCAACAACCGTACTACCGGCGGTTCGCGGGCAAAAATGGAGACGGCAAGCCTCCGCCGTTAATCACGAGCCTCCTGGGGACGGCGGGCCTCCGCCGTAACCGCTTGAAAATACAGGCAATGCAGCTTTGGGCCGTCGGGTTACTCTGGTTGACGTGGCGCGCCGGGTCGGCGTGACCCAGCCCACGGTCAGCGCCGTCTTCGGCGCCAAGACCGGCACCAAGGTCAGCGCGGAGCTGCGGGAGAAAATCCTTGAAGCCGCGCAGGAGATGGAAAAAGCCGGGCTCCGCCCGCACCCGGTCTTCCGCGAGGATATCCAGGCAGTCGGAAGCATGGAATATCCGCGACACCGCGCCACGCTTGAGGTTATCGACCGGCTGAAGACGCCACCGCCATCCTCACCTGCTCGCCGGGCGAGGTGGTTCCTCTTCTTTATGCCTGCGCATTGAAAGGGGTGCAGGTGCCGCAGCACCTTTCCCTGGCAACCTTTCACGACACTGCGGTCAGCGCCTGCGGAATACCGGTGGCGCAGGCCTATCTTAATCAGGCCGAGATCGCCAGCGAGGCGGTGCGGATGCTGATGCGGAAAATCGATGAGCCCGGCTGCGAATCATACTCCGTCCGCGTCCCCTACCGGGAGATTCGCGACGGTGCCACCCTGGCACCCCCGCCACCAAGCAAATGAAAAAGACATGGGGGCAGAACCATGAATGAACACGAATGGACACGAATTTTATTGATTTTGCAAAACAGCACTTTATGTTATCGCAGAGAGCTCTTCGGCATGTTCTCGAATGGTTTGAGCTACATCAAGATGAATTGCTGGACGACTGGAATCTGATTCAGGCCGGGCGTCAACCCAAGAAAAATTGATCCATTGGAGTAGTATTATGATACCGAAAGTCATAGATGCAAAATACGCACACGATTATGTTGTGCATCTTCGATTCGCTGATGGAACAGAGGGGGATGTGGATCTCGGACAAGAACTTTACGGCGAAATGTTTGAACCACTCAAAGATCGTAAGGTGTTCGCAAGCTTTACCGTGCATCCAGAATTCCATACCCTATGCTGGCCGAATGGCGCTGATATCGCGCCTGAATTCCTGTACGAAAAGATAAAGATTCCTGCATAACGATTTGATGCTCCTGACCATTATTCCGCTGTCGCTACATTGCCCTCGGGGTCTGCTGCCCTCGGGGTCTGCGTAGATTTAATTATTCTGAATCAAAGAGATAACATTTTCGCTTGTGCTGGACAATTTCCTTAGAGCGAATATCTTTCTGCTTGTCGATTTGCGCTAAGCGTATTAGAGTGCAATGTTCGCTATGAACACAAGCCGATAGGGATACATGCGTATGCCGCGTCGATCAATAAGCCGTATCAACGAGTCTTTCTGCTGTCACATCACCCAGCGCTGCCAGGAGAGCAGATTTCTTTCGAAAGCAGGAGAGCCTTCTTTCAGCAATCAGTAATAGTCCTTAGAAGCAATCCTGCCTGCTCGCTACTTTGCCGCTAAGATTTTTTCCAAGCACAAGCATAAAATATAAATGCCTATTTAGCATAGACTAAGCTTACGTAGACCCCGTAGTTCAGACCCCGTAGTTATGCCGTCATGGCCAGAAGTGAAAATGCAAGCAAGAAGTACCTAAAAACCAACAAAAAGCAAGGGCGCCAGCATGAACGATCCGGTTTATGACTCTTTTATGGGATGCGGGCCGAAGAAAATCCCGCACTGGGAGCATTGGTCATGCCCCGATGCCGAAACCTACCTGACTGGGATCGATGCATTTGACCATCCTCGGCTGTGCCGGCAAAAACTGGCCGAGCGCTACCCGCAATTGCGACTGCCCGTTCCCGACAGTGACCAGCCCCTCAAGCGTATCGAGGACCAGGATGACAAGGGCTGGGGGCGCTGGGGCGGGGAGTACCGCGATCATTGGCAGCAGCATGATGCCAGCCATCGCTTCGCCAGCCTAGACGACATGTTTGCCTTCAGTCCTCTGGCACAAGCCGATTTCAGTGGCTGGAACGTGGTTGTCGACGGAGATTTCAGCAGTGAGGAAATCATCTACCGGCGGTATCGCCAGAAATATCCCGCCGAATGGGGCGATCAGGCACCGGAGGGATCCAGCGTGTCGGTCAATTTTTACAACACCATGTTTATGTGGCCAATGCTTGTTTTCGGTTACGAAAACTTCATGCTGATGTGTTTGGAGCCGGAGTTTGAGCGGATCATGGACGAATTCGCCGAAATCAATCGTCGCGTT
>SLNM01000032.1 GCA_007133055.1 Lentisphaeria bacterium | reverse complement strand
GATCTGTCTGATCTGTCTGATCTGTCTGATCTGTCTGATCTGATGCGGCAAACATCATAGCTCCAAAGGGGCGGAATCATCGTAGCCCAGGGTAAGCGCAGCGCAACCCTGGGTAGGATTAGGAGACAATTGTGCCCTGAAGGGGCACCTCAATCGTGCGGGAAAATGCGGGGTGGAGTCTGTGTCGCCTCCGGAGGGGGCTTTTATATTTGCAATCAACGAAATTTCGGCTATTATGTACTTTTGAAAAGAAAGGTTTGCTGTGTTGGTTTTCTTGCGGGAGAATTAAGATGGAAATAACAAAGCTGCAAACAATCATTGCGGATGCGCAGAACAAACAATTGCCGGAGTTGACAAAACGGAGCCTGCCGGTGACACCGGTCGGCAACATGTCCTTTGCCATCGTCGGTGCGCGTAGGTGCGGCAAAACCTTCCGAACATATCAGTATATGCAAGAATTGTACAGTAAAGGGGTATCGCCAAAAAATATCTGTCGTGTGCAATTCAATGATCATCGACTGCAAAAATTGTTGGCTGAGGAGCTGGATGTCATTGACCAGGCGTATTTTTCTTTGTTTCCGGAAAAGCGCGGGCGTGAAGATGTATATTTCATCTTCGATGAAATTCATCGTGTCGAAGGTTGGGAAGATTATGTGCTCTATCTTTTGGAGCAACCCAGGTGTTCTGTTCTGATCACTGGGTCGACATCAAAGCTTCTGACCGGCGAGATCGCATCGGCCTTGCGCGGTAAGAACTTTTCTCGCGAGCTAACCCCGTTTTCTTTCCTTGAGTTTGTTAGGCATTATGGGGTCGAGTCCGATATAGTCAGCAGTCAGGGTAGAGCCAGCCTTCTGAAATTGCTGCAGCGTTATATTGAACAGGGAGGATTTCCGGGGCTGTTGGATTTGGATGTTCGTCTTCATCATGAACTACTGACAAGTTACTGGGACACTATGATTCTTCGGGACATTATCGAAGCGCATCCCGAAGACAATATCAGCATCGTGTCCTTCACTCGTTTTCTGTACGCTTTGCTGGCTCGCATTTCATGCCCGGTGACGATTAACCGGATTGCCACCAATTTGAAGCAGGAGGGCGTGAAGTTTTCGTCCGAAACCCTCTATAAGTATATGCACTACCTACAGCAAGCATATTTGCTGTTTCCTGTCGAATTTTTTTCCAGCTCTGAGAAGGTTCGCGGTCAGAATTACCGTAAAATATATGCGGTCGACTGGGCTTTGGCAGATGCTGTGGTCCCGGCGGAAGGCGTACATCCAACTCGGCAATTTGAGAATATGGTTTATCTCGAACTGCGACGACGCGGCTATGGGGTTTCCTACTATCGGACCCGGCAGGGGTATGAAATTAACTTTGTGGCCACTGATCGCAAAGGGACAGCAGGTAGCGGGCGGCATCTTTTTCAGGTGTGCTATTCCCTGTCTGATCCCGATGTGCGTGAGCGTGAATTGCGAGCCCTGGGTAAGGCTGCCAGCCATCTGGAAGCCGAGTCGTGCCGGGTTATCACCTTGAATTCGGAAGAGATATTGGAGTACGATGGAGTTGAGATTAAAATTGAGCCAGCTTGGAAATGGCTGCTCTGTTGATACATGAATTAATCAGGCTAGACCGAGTTGCGCTCATATATTTGCGGCTGCTCGAACTGCATTTTATAAAGTCTGGCGTAGAAGCCGTCCTTGGCGATCAGTTCCCGGTGGGTGCCGCGTTCGACAATTCTCCGATTATGCATGACCGCGACCAGGTCGGCGTGGCGAATGGTTGACAAACGATGGGCGATAATAAAGCTGGTGCGCCCGCGCATGACGGTGGCGACGCTGTCCCGAATCATCGCCTCGGTCAGGCTGTCGACGCTGGAGGTGGCCTCGTCGAGGACAAGAATGCGCGGATCGGCGAGCAGAGCACGGGCGATCGCCAGCAACTGCCGCTCGCCTTCCGAGAGATTGCGGCCGCGTTCGGCCAGAACAGTTTGATAACCGTCGGGCAGGCGTCGGATGAAATGGTCGGCGCGGGCGGCCTGGGCCGCCTCGACCGCTGCCGCTTCGGAGGCTTCGGGCCGACCGTACTTGATGTTCGCCATAATAGTGTCGGCGAAGAAGTAGGGCTCCTGCAGCACGACCCCCATGCGGGTGCGCAGCGAATCGATGTCGAGCCGGCGAATATCCACTCCGTCAATCAGGATTCGGCCACTTCCCGTTTCGTAGAAGCGCGAAAGCAAGTTTACCAGGGTGGTCTTGCCGGCGCCGGTCGGGCCGACCAGCGCAACCACCTGTCCGGCCTGGACCTGCAAATCAATGTCCTCGACCACATTCTGGCCCGGGGCATAGCCGAAGCTGACCTGCTTGAACTCGACCCGGCCAGCCTCGGGAAGACCGAAAACCGGATCGGCGGCGTTGGCGATTTCCGGATCGGCGTCGAGGATTTCAAATATGCGCTCGGCACCGGCCAGCGCCCGCTGTATCAGGTTGTAGAATTCGGACAGATGTCGCAGCGGCTCGAAGAAACGACGGCTGTAGATGACAAAGGCGGTAATCAGTCCGACAGTGTATGGCTCCCCCTGGCGAATCGCCAGATAGCTCCCGGCTCCGACCACCGAGGCGAGAGCCAGGCCGTTGACCAGGCGCATCAGAGGATGCATGGCAAATCCGATCACCTCCGCCCGCGTGCCAACCACTCGGGCCGATTCGGAAATCCGCTCGAATTCGCGCATGGTCTTGTCTTCGGCGTGAAAGCTTTTGATTAGCTTGGCGGCGGTTACCGATTCGTTGATCTTTCGGGAAAGACGCCCGACCAAGCGCTGGTTCTCGCGATAGGACTTGCGCACCAGCCGTCCGATCAGGGCGGTGACGCCGATCAACAAAGGCAAATAGAACAGAACGACCAGGCTCAGCCGCAGATCCAGAATCAGCATTGCAATCAGAATACCGACAATCGAGACCAGGCCGCCGAGCATGCCCGCGAAACCGTTGGCCAGGGCATTGTACAGCATCTCAATGTCGTTGGTCACCCGGGAAATCACATCGCCGACGCCGATCCGGTCGAAAAATGGCATGGAAAGACGTTGCAGATGCTCGAATGTATGACGGCGCAGGCGATAGACCAGGCGGTTGGCGGCGCGATTCATAAAACCGCCGTTGATGGCATCGGCAATCCAGGCGCCGGCAAAGATTGCGGTTACCGCCAGCATGCTGGCGGCGAAGCGTGTCGCGTCCGGTTCACGCTCGATATGGTCGGATATCGCCGTGCCGAGCCAGGCGGGCCCGACCGCCTTGCAGACCGAGCCGGCGACAATCGCCGCGGCCACGACCAGCAATGATCGCCATTCGGCGCTGAAATAGCGAAAAAGCCGGACAATCGCACCGCGCGGGTTCCTGGGCGCCTCGATATTGAAGCCGCCGCGCCCGGCGGGCCCGCGATGATGGCCGCCCGCTTCTCTCCGAGAGGCGTTCATAGGCGCAGCTCCGTGTTCTGAGTTTGGTAAATTTCACGATAGATTTGGTTGCCGGCAAGCAACTCATCATGCGTACCCGCACCGACAAGCCTGCCGTCGTCCATGACCAAAATGCGATTGGCCTGGCGCACGGTATTGATTTTCTGGCTGATGACGATCACGGTTTTGCCGCGCATCTCACGTTGCAGGCCGGCCACCACTTCGCGCTCGGTAGTTGCATCCAGCGCCGAAGTTACATCGTCGAGTATTAGAATATCAGGATCGCGGACGATGGCGCGGGCGATGGCCACGCGCTGACGCTGGCCGCCGGAAAGGCCGGCGCCGCGCTCACCTACCGGTTCGTTCCAGCCGAGACTTTTCGCCTCGATGAATTCGGTGGCCCGGGCCAGTGCGGCCGCCCGCCCGAGTCGGGTGTCGAGCGCCGCCTGTCCGTCATGGTTGTTTGCTCTCAGACCGTAGGCGATATTGTCGCGAATCGAACCGCTGAGCAGGACCGACTCCTGCAAGACCAGCACGATCTTTTGTCTCAGCTCGGCGAGCTTAACTTGTTTCACATCAACCCCCCCGATCAGGACGGCGCCCTTGCCGGGGTCGTAGAAGCGCGGGATCAGAGCCGCCAGGGTTGACTTGCCCGAGCCGGTACGCCCGATCAGACCAACCACTTCGCCGCTTGCAATTCGCAGGTTAATATCGCTCAGAGCCGGTTCTCCATGACCGAAGGAGAAAGATACATCGCGGAACTCAATCGAGCTGTCACCGTCAGCCAGAGCCTGCGGCCGGGGCGGTTCGGCAATGTCGGGAGACTCGTCGAGCACCTCGACAATGCGGGTTGCCGAAGCGGCGGCCCGAGCCATGAACTGAAGGGTCATGCCCAGCGCCAAAATGGGCCACATGGCCAGCATGGCGTATTCGTTGAAGGCCACTAACTGGCCCAAAGTCAGTCGTTCGGTCAGCGGCGTATCGACCTGCTGAATAACCGTCAGGCCGCCATAGTAGGTGACCGCCACCAGGGCGAGCTGGCCGAGAAAGAAGAGAAAGGGAAAGGCCAGAGCGGTGATGTACCCGGCCCGCAAAGCAATCTCCAGGTAAGCCCGGTTGCGTGCTTCGAAGCGGTTGCTTTCATGGCGCTGACGGGCGAAGGCCCGCACCAGCTTGGCGCCGGCAAGGTTCTCCTGCAATGCGTTGTTCATCTCGTCGAGCCGCTCGCGAACCCGCATGATCAATGGCCGGATTACGGCCGCCAGCAGAAAAAAAAGGAGGATGGTGACGGCGAAGATCATGAGCATGATGCGGGCCAGGCCCGGATTCATCGTGAACATCAGGATCAGACTGCCAACCAGCATGGCCAGCGATTGCAGCATCAGCATGAAGCCCATGCGGACAAACATCTGAACGGTGTTCACGTCCGATGTACTGCGCACAATCAGCTCGCCGGTTCGATGCCGGTCCAGATTGCCGAAGGAAAAAGCGAGAATCGAACGGAAAACGTCGTTGCGGATACCGTAGGACATGCCCTGGCCGGAGTAGGAGACCAGGATGCCCGAGGCCAGATGCAGCAGCCCGCCGACAGTTGCCGTGCCAAGCAGGCCGAGTGTGCCGAGCCAGAGGATGCGTCCGTCGCGACCGCCGACACCAAAGTCGATGACCCATTCGACCAGACGCGGCTGAACCAGGGTCGTGCCCGTGGCCATCAGCATAAAGATGATCGATAGCAATAAATTGCGGCGATAGGCACCGAGATAGGTAAGAAGACGAAACAAAGGTCTCATAAATCAATTCAGCTACAGTTGCTCAGCAGCCACGGTCAGTGCTCGGTGCAAAGCCGAGACCAGGCGCTGATGTCGTGGATAATGAGCGATTTCCTGTAAACTTTCAACTTTCATCCGGGCCATCGCCCAGTTCCGGTCGGCAAACAAGGCGGCAAAGCGCAGCCATAGAGGCCAGAATTCGTTGTCGGACAGATCGTCCCCCGCCAAAAGGTCCCCGGAGAAATCATATTCGGCCAGCCGCCTCTGGGTGGCTGAAGCCACGGTGGTCCACTGCAAATGCTGCAAGGTTTCCGCCGCCACCAGCGGTTTTTGCTTCATGGCCTCCACGCCCGCCTTAAGCAGCAGCAGAGCCGGGTAGTGAGGGTTGGCGGCCGGATGCTTGACTTCCAGAGCTGACTGCAGCAGCTCCAGCGCCTCGGTCAGTTCCAGCCTGGCCAGATGTTCGGCTAGCCGGTAGTGCAAAAGATTGAGCCATGTACAGCCGTCAATCATGGTCGCGGCGAGTTCCTGGTCAAACATCTGATCGGCCAGATGCCGGCGGCGCCGCTGTTCCGTCGTTCCGACCGCCGCCTCGCGGCTCGAGAATACAACGGCGTATACCATTCGCGCATAGGCATCACGGTTGTTACGCATGGGGGATCGGTAAGGCAGGATTGCCTCCGGTAGACTTTGGCGGTCCGACAGAAGGGCGATTACTCCGACCGCCGCCTCCCATTCGGCAATGGTAAATCCGGCATCGGTCAGTAAATCCAACTGTGTTTTCATCTCGGCGACCACCTCCTGCGCCCGGTCTTGATGGCCCGCTTCGATCAGCCAGGCAAGATAGAGCATGACATAGCGTTGGAGGGAAGTATCCCCGTGGCCTCTCCGCCAGAGGTTTTGCACGCCCGGCCATGCAGTCGCCGGCAGTTCCAGCTGCCCGGTGATCATTGCCGCCTCCAGTGCGAGGGTGGCAATCATAGCCCGGTGCGACGGATGCTCGGCGCTCCGCGCCAAAGCCAGCAATTCGGAAATCGTATTGCTGACCGCAGGCTGCCGGGCCAGGGTGGTCCAGCTTAATATGTCGCGTGTGAAAACAAATGCCGCCTGATGATGGGGTGGCGCTCGTCTGAGCAGGCTTGTCGGGGTGCGGGTGATTCTTTGCCAGCCCTCGCTCCAAAGTCCGCATTCAAGCAAGGCCAGGCCCGCGTAACCATCAAGCAAAGGGCGAAGGGGTTCGGGCACTTGTTCCGATTCGACTATGCGCTGGTGCCGCACCAGTGACCAGCCGGTCGGTTGCCGCTGGTAGGAGGCGAGCAGGGGGACCGTATAATGCAAAAAATCGACCATTTCGCGATCTGCGCCTAACGGCACGGCTTCACTGATGGCTCTGACCGCCTCGCGGCGAAGCCGTTCGCTCCTTGCTTTTTGGGCATGGTCCAAGCGACCGTAGCGTGCATTGGCGGTAGCCAGCAGGGTCAGGGATTCGGAAGGGCTTTCCGCCAGCTTCTGCCGGGCGGATTCGATCAGGATGTCGGCATGCCGGCTGGGAAGCCGGGACTGCAGAGACTCCTCCAATTCGGCGATCTGAACCTGATAGCGAGTCAGTATTACATTGTCAACGGCCTTCAGCTCCTGCAGCTTCCGATGGGCGGTAAACGCCGCCCCCGCTTCGTGCAGAGCCAGCACCTCGCGCCAAAGTTCCAGGGACCGCCAGTTGGTTGCCGCTCGTTCCAAGTCCCAAGTCAACTGCCGCCACATCTCTCGGTTGTCCGATGCAGGCAGACTGGCAACACCCCGTCGCAAACCATCGATTCGGTGCAACATGGCCAGCAAGGCCAGGTATGACTGCCGCTCGGCCGCCGGAATCTCTGGCAGGCCCAGGATACGCTCCGCCCAGGCGACGTAATACTCCGGACGCCGCAATTCATTCCACCCCATGCGCTGTGTCACTTGACCGGAGCCCTGCCCCAGGGGGTCTTCCAGCCGCATAACCATCGTCACCCCGGCCTCGTCAATGTCATGAATCCGACGATGTTCCAGATCGGGCAGACTCATTCCTCGGAAATAATCACTGTGGTCGATGATCTGCGCCCGTAAGTTTGCCGCCGCCGGCAATAATTGATTATGAACAAACAATACTTTTTGTCGCTCTGCGCTCTCCCGCGGGTGATCCTCCAGCCATTCGGTTGCGGCTTGCTGCCATGGTTCCAGGCTGGTGCGGACGGGAGAATACGGTATCCGAGTAAACTCATATATGAATTCGGTGTATTGGTCGCCCGTCTGCCGCCGTCTATGGGCCGCAACTTCCTCGGGCATCTCCTCCGGCGCCTCCGCAGCCAACTCCTCCTCGCCCTCAAGTTCGGGCTCAGGTTCAGGCAAAACCGGTGTGAATTCATCTTCGACAGGAGGCGGTGTCTCGACATCTTCTTCCGGCGCGAGCGGCGGTGGCCGGAGTTCCGGCTCGGTCAATTCCGGCGAATGTTCCGGTGGCGCGGAGATGCGCGAATCCCGGTCGCGACCGCTAAAACGCCAATACAGATAAAGGCCAAGCAGGTTGGCGGTGAGCAGAAG
>SLNM01000262.1 GCA_007133055.1 Lentisphaeria bacterium | reverse complement strand
CGGGTCGGCCTCGCGGCCGCGGCCGGCCCGTTCGGTGAAAAAGCCCCGGGCCTGGCTGGACCATGCGAAGAGCGGGGTTTGGCTTCGTTCGAACCATTCTTTCTGCTCCGGCTCCGAGGCGGCCACGCAGCCGGTCCAGACCGGATCGACCATCCGCGCCAGGCTGAAATTGTTGCTGACCGCGGCGATTCCGCGCAGCCCTCTCTCCGCGGCGTAGGCGTTGGCCGCCTCGATCCGCTCGACGGACCAGTTGGAAACTCCGAACAACCGCAGACGCCCGGCCCGACCCTGCTCGTTCAACGCCTCGACAAACTCGCCGACCGGCACGCGCGGGTTGTCGCGATGCAGCAGGTACAGGTCGGCGCACTCGATCTGCAGGCGTTCCAGCGAGACCGCCAACTGTTCGCCCGCCGCCTCCGGCCGGCACTCGGGGGTATGGGCGCCCTTGACCATGACATTGACCTGGTCGCGCACTTCCCGCTGCCTGATCCAGGCTCCCAGCAGGCGCTCCGGCAGGCCGCCGCCGTAGATGTAGGCGGTGTCGAAGGTGTTGCCACCGCGCTGGAAGAAATCGTCGAAGGCGACGGCGGCATGCGGCATCGAAGACTGTTTGTCGCAGCCGTAGACCAGGCGCGAAACCGGCAGGTCCAAGCCGGGCAGGCGGCCGTAGGTCATCGGGGCGTCCGCCGCTTTGGCCAGGGGGCGGCGGGTGATGGTGGGGAATGGGAACTCGATCTTTTCCGACTCGTACTCCAGGCCGGTCTCGCGTCGCCAGGCGTCCAGCGTCCGCATGTTGCCGAGGCTGTCGTCCCAGGTCATGGCCGATGCCTGCAACTGGCGGTCCAGCACCGCCAGGCCCACCGTGTCCGCCTCGAAAGTGTAGAGCCATTGATCGGTCTCCACCACCTCCTCGCGGGGCGCGCCGTTCTGCGGCAGGATTTCGATCACGGCGCGGCCCCCTTCGCGGCCTGAGCCGAACCATGGGGTGTCCACGCGTATGCGGCCATCGTCGCAGTAAAGGGTCAAATCATTCTCCTGATTGAGTCTGACCCCGGCGCTGACCTGGGCCAGAATCCCGTTCTCGAATTGCAGAACGGCGGCGGCGTAGGCGTCCACCCCGGTCTCCGGCAGCAGATGTCCGGCTCCGACCACCCGCAGCGGATCGGCGAAGGGGCGGCCGAGCGCGGCTCCGGCCACAAGACGCGACATCGACACCGGGTAGCAGCCGACATCGAGGATGCCGCCGCCGGCCAGGCGGTTGTTGAAAAGCCGTCCCTCGGGATTGAAGCCGGCCTGGAAACTGAACGAGGCCCGAATCATCCGCAGCTCGCCGACCGCCCGGTCGCGCACCAGCTCCAGCAGCTTGTCGGTCAGCGGATGGCAGCGGTACATGAAGGCTTCCAGCAGGAAAACCCGGTTTTGGCGGGCCGCCTCGACCACCGCCATCGCCTCGGCCGCGTTCAAAGCCAGCGGTTTTTCGCAGAGAATATGCTTGCCCGCCTCGGCCGCCTTGACCGCCCACTCGGCATGGAAGGAATGCGGAGTCGAAATATAGACCGCCTCGACCTCGGGGTCGGCCAGCAGTTCCTCGTAGGAGCCGTAGGCGCGGGGGATGTCGTATTTTTTGGCGAAATCCTGCGCCTTCTCCAGCGACCGGCTGGCCGCCGCCAGCAAGCGCCCGGTCCGCGAACGTTGAATGCCATTGGCCAGGGCGTTGGCGATATTGCCAGTGGCCAGTAGTCCCCAGTTCAGTTTTTCACTCATTTTGCATGCTCCCTTTTGGGTTGTTCCTGAATCCGCGCGAAAATTGGTGCTGGAAAAGCATCCGTCGCGTCGCCGGTCGCTGGTACGGGCAATATACAGACAGAAAGCGACCGGGGCAAGCCGGGAAATCGTCAGGACGTCGTCGCCACGACAAATTGATTGACCATGGTCTTCCGCCAGTTTCCGCAGACTTCGCAGGTTGCGCCGGCCCCACCTGCACCCCTCGGCGAAGTTTTCACCTTTCGGCGTTTTTAGAATACCGGGCCCGCGGCGCGGTTCGGGGACGGCGAGCAATTGGCGAAAGCCGGCGGCGCCGATTTGCTCGGCCCGCGCCAGTTTGTCCGTCACCACCTGTTCCGAGCGCTCCCGCGAGGCCGGGTCGGGCGAAGCCAGCGGCTTGCCGGCAATCGCGATTGGCGGCGATGTCTGTCTGCCTCTTGCAATTCGGGCAACTGATGATTTATTAAAATTTTTCCGGGGCCGGGACTGGCGAGGGGAACGGCCAGGGATTTTTTTGTCGTTGCCGTGAATTGTCCAGAAGCGCCCCGCCTTCCCCGGCAAGTCTGGCGGGCGGCCTTCCGCGATCCAGCAAAAGAAAGAGCGAGCATGCACAGATATCGAACGCATAATTGCGCCGAACTCCGAAAAACGAATGTGGGCGAGGAAGCTCGTCTGTCCGGCTGGGTGCATCGGGTGCGCGACCATGGCGGCATCATCTTTGTCGACCTGCGGGACAGCCATGGCATCACCCAGGTGGTGGTGCATCCGGAGCGGGAATTCCACGGCGGAATCGAGCATTGGCGGGTGGAGTCGGTGCTCTGCTTCACCGGCATGGTGGTGGCACGCTCCCCGGAAACCGTCAATCCGCGCCTGGCGACCGGCGAAATCGAGCTGGACGCCCGGGAGATGGAGCTGCTCAATGATTGCCAGGTGCTGCCTTTTTCGGTGGCCCAGGATGATGACTGCGATGAAAACCTGCGTCTGCGCTACCGCTTTCTGGATCTGCGGCGGGAGGGTTTGCATCAGCGGATTCTTCTGCGCTCACGGGTGATCAGAAGCATTCGCCGCATACTCGGCGACGACTTGGGGTTCACCGAATTTCAGACCCCGATTCTGACTAACAGCTCACCGGAGGGCGCCCGCGATTTCCTGGTCCCCAGCCGCTTGCACCCAGGCAAGTTCTACGCCCTGCCGCAGGCGCCGCAGTTGTTCAAGCAACTGCTGATGATTTCCGGTTTCGACCGCTACTTTCAGATCGCCCCCTGTTTTCGCGACGAGGACGCGCGGGCCGACCGTTCGCCCGGGGAGTTTTATCAGGTTGACCTGGAGATGGCCTACGCCACTCAGGAGGACGTGTTTGCCGTGGTCGAGCAGTTGTTCTCCCGGCTGTTTCCCGAATTCACCGACAAGGCAGTTTCCCCGGCGCCATTCCGTCGGATACCCTACCGCGAAGCCATGCTAAAGTACGGTACGGACAAGCCGGACCTGCGCATTCCGATCGAGATTCAGGATGTCTCGGATTTGTTTGGCGACAGCGATTTCAATGCCTTTCGCCAGGTGGTGCGGGGCGGCGGCGTGGTGCGGGCCATTCCGGTGCGCGGCATTGCCGACCGGCCGCGCAGTTTCTTCGACCAGTTAATCGAGTTCACCCGCGAACGCGGCGGCAAGGGGCTGGCCTATCTGCTGTGGAGCGAGGGCGGGGTAAAAAGTCCGATCGCCAAGTTTTTCAGCCAGGAAACCTTGGAGGAGCTGCGACGGCGCAGCGATCTTGGTGCGGGCGATGCCATGTTCTTCGTGGCCGACCAGGAAAACCGGGCGGCCCGGCTCGCCGGCGAGGTGCGCCATCATCTCGGCGATCTGCTGGGGATGCGGGACGGGGACCGGTTTGAGTTCTGCTGGATTGTCGACTATCCCTTGTTCGAATTGAACGAGGAGACCGGAAAAATCGATTTCAGCCACAACCCCTTTTCCCTGCCGCAGGGCGGCATGGAGGCGCTGACCGAGCTGAATCCGCTGGAGGTTCTCGGCTGGCAGTACGATCTGGTGTGCAACGGCGTCGAGTTCTCCAGCGGCGCCATTCGCAACCACCGTCCGGATATTATGCTCAAGGCCTTTGCCATCGCAGGCTATGGCGAGGCGGTGGTCGAGGAGAAATTCGGGGGTTTGCTGCGGGCTTTCCGTTTCGGAGCGCCACCGCACGGCGGGATCGCGCCGGGGCTGGAGCGGATTGTCATGCTGCTGGCCGGCTGCCGTAATATCCGCGAGGTCACCGCGTTTCCACTCAATCAAAACGCTCAGGATTTACTGCTTGGCGCCCCCAGTCAGGTCGAAGAGCGCCAATTGCGCGAGCTACGTCTTAAACTGGTACCGCCAGGCAAGCGTACGGGCGGGTAGCCTGGATGATGCATGAACTCGAATCTTTCAGGTCATAGACTGCAAGACTTGCTTACGCCCTGGCGCATGATCGTGCTCAGTGGCTTGGTCGGAGGTCTGTCCGGGCTGGGCGCTGTGGTTTTCTACCATATGCTGGACATCGCTCAGGTTCTGCTCATGGGCACGCTGGGCGGATACAATTTGGCTACCGGTTCGTTCGTTGCCGACTTCCGGCTGGGTTGGCGGACTTTGGTGCGTTTCCTACTGCCTGCCGCCGGTGGTTTGATCGGCGGCTGGCTGGTGTTTCGCTATGCCCCCGAGGCGGAGGGACATGGCACCGACGCGGCGATTGACGCCTATCACAACCACGACGGCATGATTCGTGGTAGAATCCCTCTGGTTAAAGCTTTGGCCTCGGCAATCACCATCGGCAGTGGTGGATCGGCCGGCCAGGAAGGCCCGATCGCTCAGATTGGCGCCGGCCTGGCATCTCAGTTGGCGGCGCTATTACGGCTCAGCCCGCAGGATCGAAGAATATTGATGAGCGCCGGCCTGGCGGGCGGGGTTGGGGCGATCTTTCAGGCGCCCCTGGCCGGGGCGCTGTTCGCCGCCGAAGTAATGTACCGGGACCTGGACCTTGAATACGAGGTGCTGGTGCCCTCGATTATTTCGTCGATCGGCGCCTACTCAGTCTTCTCCCTCTTTTTCGGTTGGCAGCCCTACTTTGCCGCCGCCCCCTTTGTTTTTATGAATCCGCTGCAATTGCTGCCATATCTGCTTCTCGCTCTGGTGGTGGCGGGAGGGAGTATTCTCTATGTCCGCACATTTTACGGAGTCCGCAGACTGTTTCACTGGCTGCCCCTGCCACTTTTTCTCAAGCCGGCGCTGGGTGGCTTGATGGTCGGGGCGATTGCGCTTTTTCTTCCCGAGGCCATGGGCACCGGGTCATTTATTCTGCGCCAGGCGTTGAACGGGGGAGTGACTTCGGATTTCCTGTTGCCATTGTCGGGTGTATGGTTCCTTCTGCTGCTGGTGCCGGGCAAGATATTGACCACCTCGTTTTCGATTGGTTCGGGCGGTTCCGGCGGGGTGTTCGGCCCGGCCATTGTGATTGGCGGCGCCCTGGGCGGGGTGGTGGGGCATTTGGTCGCGCACTGGTTTCCGGGGCTGGGAGCTGAGCCCGGCGCCTTCGTACTCGTCGGCATGGCCGGCTTTTTCGCGGCCGCCGCCAACACCCCCATTTCCACGATTATTATTGTCAGCGAGATGACCGGCAACTATAATCTGCTGGTACCTTCCATGTGGGTGTGTTTCCTGGCTTATCTGATGATGCGGCGGGTGTGTCTTTACCAGGCTCAGGTACCCAATCGCTTTGAAGCGCCGGTGCATTTGGGACGCATGATCAAGGGGGCGCTGGCCGGAGTTACCGTGCAAAGTTTGTGCGAGCACCGCAATATCGGGCGTAAGCGCCAAGTGCTGAGGCCGGAAGAGGATTTGTCCGCCATAGTGTATCGATTTATGCACGGCAGTCAGACCTCGATGGCCGTGTGCGAGGAGGACGGTCGACTGCTGGGGACGATCAGCCGCAGCCACTTGCAGTCGGTTCTGATCGACGCCCAGGCTGCGACTAAACCGGTGGTGGCGGCCGATCTGGCGCAGCCTGCGCTGGTTCTGCGCCCTGCGGACACCCTGGAGCAGGCTCTGATCCAGCTTCGCGAACACCATTTGAGCGAGGCGGTGGTGCAGGACCCGGAAGACCGTGACCGAATCATTGGCGTGGTTGGCTACCATGATATTATGGCCGCCTATCATGATCACTTGCAACCGGACTAATCGTTTCGCGCCTGGCAGCCGCGCCTGCCGATGTCACGGCGGTAGTAGGCGCCCGACCAGTCAATCTGCCTGACAGCGGCGTAGGTTTTCTCGATCGCCCTCGGCAGACTGCGGTCGAGCCCGGTTACTCCCAGCACGCGGCCGCCGGAGGTTACTGTGTCCCCGCTCTGATTTTTACCGGTGCCGGCGTGGAAGACCAGAGCGCCCTGCCGCTCGGCTTGCCCGATGCCGGTGATAATGTCGCCGCGGCGATAGTCTGACGGGTAGCCATCGGCGGCCATGACCACGCAGACGGCGCTGTCTTCGGCCCACTGCAGGGTTAGGTTTTCCAGACGCTGTTCGACCGTGGCCAGCAGAGTTTCGGCCAGATCACTTTGCAGACGCGGCAAGATCGCCTGGGTCTCAGGGTCGCCGAAGCGAACATTGAACTCCAGAACCTTTGGCCCCTCCGAGGTGACGATGATCCCCGCGTAGATGACGCCGCGGTAGTCCAGGCCGTCTTCCTGGCAGCCGCGCAAAAAGGGTTTAAGAACGTGTCGGTCGATGGCCTCCCACATTGCATCGTCCACCACCGGAGCCGGTGAGTAGGCGCCCATGCCGCCGGTATTGGAGCCGGTATCGTTTTCGCCGATGCGCTTATGATCCTGGGACGAGGCGAGAGGAAGTATGGTGCGACCATCGACCAGGGCGATAATCGAGGCTTCCTCGCCGACCAGGCACTCCTCGACCACTACCGCATCACCAGCGGCGCCGAACCGGCCGGAAAAGCACATTTCGACCGCCGCCACCGCTTGATCCACGGTTTCCGCCACAGTAACTCCCTTGCCCGCCGCCAGACCGTCGGCCTTGACCACAATCGGAGCACCCTGCCGACGAATGTAGCTGATGGCTTCTGCGCGGGTTCGGCAAAATGCACTGGCGGCCGTGGGAATACCGTGGCGACGCATGAAGTCCTTGGCAAATGATTTGCTGCCTTCGAGCCGGGCAGCCGCCGCGTTCGGGCCGAAGACAGCCAGACCGCGCCGGCGGAAGACATCGACCAGGCCGGCGCACAACGGAGCTTCGGGGCCGACCACTGTCAGGCCGATCCCTTGGGATTTCACAAACTCAGCCAGTTGATCGTGGTCCTCGAAGTCAACGCATCTGACTCCGCGCATGTTCGGATTGCCGGGGGCGCAGTAGACCGTGTCAACCTGAGCACTGGCCTGCAGTTTCCATGCAAGAGCGTGTTCGCGTCCGCCGCCACCAATAATAAGCACTTGCATCCTGTTTCTCCTTGCCGTCTTTCGGATTCAGAGAATTGCGAAATGGGCGAATCGAGCCAATTGTAGGTTGACTATCCGAGTCGACCCGGCTCGATTCGCATGGGCCGGAAGAATTCCGCCCCTACGATATGCATATTTCTTCGCAATACCCACAAAGCGCAGACAAATACCATACACCCTGGCAAAAAAAGGTTGCCGTAACAGCCTCGGGAAATATATCGCCGAATATACAATTTACAAAAAAAGGCGGCGCAGTATGGCAACTAGTCAGTCATAGGTGCGCCGATTGAAACAAGCAGTCGAAAAACGATTGCGTGCGACCCGCCTTCGCCGTAGGCCACGGAGGGCGGACGTGTCAATCTATTTCAGGACGGGTCACAATATCCAACAGCCAACACGGAATATCCAAATTCAAGGTAAGACATTATCGTTCCGTGCCCTTCTTCGCTGTTCCGATGCTCCCCTTGGATGATCATTGTCCCTTCCTTGTTCGGTTGGATATTCCGTGTTGGATATTGGATATTCTCCCGCAATCGGCGTTGCTTATGAGGCGTGAACGCTTACCAAGTCTTCAACAGCCAT
>SLNM01000111.1 GCA_007133055.1 Lentisphaeria bacterium | reverse complement strand
TGCCACGAGACAAGCCGCAGCTGTGGCATTCTACCGCAAGGCGATGGCTCGTGGCAGGATGCGGTGAAATTGGCCGCCCTTCGGGTGCGAAATTCGGCCATGCAGTTCGTGACAAACCAAATATTTCAGGACAATGTCTGTATCCTGTTGATAATAAATATATAATGGCGCATGGCCGAATTCGCATGAATTAATCAGGCTAGTAATGTAACGGCGCAATGGATCAGTGACGTTAATCCAATGTCGCAATCATTGTGTCGGCAATAATGTACTCGACGCCTTGCCCCTGGTCATTCTGGCTCCCGGACTCTGAACTCGGATAGCGGTCCGACCAGGTCGAAAGGCACGGCCGCCTCAATTTCCAGTCCGTCATCGGTAGCCTTCTGGCGGTGAATATGACCGGAGCGATGGAGTTTGGCTACTAATTCGTAGCGAGAATGGGGAATCGACAGTGTCATCTGCACGATTTCATCTTGCAGCTCCTCCGCCAGGCGCTCTTGCAGGAGTCCGAGCCCCTCGCCAGTGACGGCGGAGAGAAAAAGCGGGCGTTCGAACCTGCGACGCAGCCGCGGCGCCAGACGGGGATCGTCGACCAGGTCGATTTTATTGAAGACTGTAATCATATTCTTGTTGCCGGCGCCGAGTTCCCGCAAAACCTCCTGGGTGGTGCGGTGGTGATACTCCCGGTCGGGACTGGTGGCGTCGATCACCTCGATGATGAAGTCGGCCAAAACCGCCTCCTCCAGGGTGGCCTTGAAAGCCTCGACCAGAAGGTGCGGCAGCTTGCGAATAAACCCGACCGTGTCGGACACCAGCAGCTCCTGCTGATTCGGCAGAACCAGGCGGCGCGTGGTTGGATCAAGGGTGGCGAACAGTTTGTCTTCGATCAATACCCGGGCGCCGGTCAAAGCATTAAGCAAAGCCGACTTGCCGGCATTGGTGTAGCCGACAATGGCGGCGTTGGGAAGCGGGCGCTTCAGTCGTTTTTTTCGCTGTACCTCCCGCTTCCGCCGGACTTCCTCCAACTGCTTGCGCAACCGGCCAATACGCCGCTGCACCAGGCGGGCATCTACCTCGATCTGCTGTTCGCCCTCTCCTCGCAGCCCCATGCCGCCGCTCATTCCTCGCTGGCGCGACAGATGGGTCCAGCGCCGCTTGAGCCGCGGCAGCTCGTAGGT
This sequence comes from Lentisphaeria bacterium, assembly GCA_007133055.1. Lineage (GTDB taxonomy): Bacteria > Verrucomicrobiota > Lentisphaeria > Oligosphaerales > PUNB01 > SLNM01. Next base: position 6,646 of record SLNM01000111.1, on the reverse strand, counting down.
GGAACGGGCCAGAGCGATCTGCAGTTCGGCCTCCTTGGTGCTGGCACGCTCGGCAAAGATGTCGAGAATGACTTCCTGGCGGTCGATGACCGTGATGTCGGCGCTGTTTTCCCAGTTCCGCTGCTGGGCCGGCGACAGCGGGTCGTCGAAGACAATGACATCGGCCTTGGCATCCCGCGCCGCCTCGATAATCTGGCGCGCCTTGCCGCTGCCGACCAGGAAACGAGGGCGGGGCCGGGACAAATCAACGGTCATACTGCCGACCGTGCCAATGCCGAGAGTCCGCAGCAGCTCTCGCAGCTCGGCCAGCATGTGGTCGACCGGTTCGGAATGCGTTTCCCCGGGGTGTTGCAGCCCCACCAGGAACGCCCGCTCCACCCGGTTCGGAGCCTCGCTTATGTCCTGCATGTTTCCAGTCATGAATTATTGGCGGCGGCACAATTCGACCCTGGTTAATTCACAGATCCAGTTTGCCGTCGGTGCGTTCCCTTCTTGAGTAGCCATAAAAAATAACACCATCACCCCATAACTCGCGATAACTCGCGAAAACGAGTACGGTTAAAGTCGCCATCCCGCAGGACGGCTGTGATTCTAATCCTAATGTAACGGCGATTTGCCCGTAAAGCAATCCTTTTGTGTCAGGTCTCACCGTCAAAATGGTTGGCGGGGACGCCGGCCCTAACATATATCCACCCACTTTCGCATATTTCGCCTATTTCGCGGTTAAACTGGTCCCATCTGTGTGCATCAGTGTTTATCAGTGGTTGAAAACCAGTCCCTCTGTCCGCGGGCATCGGGACCCGGCGGGCTACTACCGTTGAACTTACCGTCCGAGACCTGCCTGCTTTAATTCTCTGGAAAAATGATGTTTCAGCCATTATAGTAAATTTTGACTCGCAAAAATAATCTTTTTTGTGCTTCAACCCAGTTTGCCCCCATGCCTGTTCAATCGGAAAAGGAATTAAGATAGTGGAAGAATCTCTGCAGATTGCCCGCGAAGAGACCGCTCCCTGCCACGTCAGGCTGACCGTGGAGGTTCCCAGGGAGCAGGTGGATGAAGTGTTCGACCGCGTGGAGCAGGAGTTTTTAGAGCAGGTTAAACTGCCCGGCTTTCGTCCCGGCAAAGCTCCCACCAACTTGCTGCGCAAACAATACGGGAAAAAAATTCAGGCCCGGAGCACGGAAACGCTGTTGCAGGACATGCTCGTCAAAGCACTTGACCAGGAGGGCTTGAAACCGGAGACCTATCCGCAAATTCCGGAGCGAGAGGAGCTTCAGACCGAGCGGGGCCGGGCCTTCTCCTTCGTCGCCGAATTCGATACGCCGCCGGAATTCGAGTTGCCGGATTACAGCGGCATTGCGCTGGCGGACGACGGCGGCCAGATCGAGGATGAGGAGGTGGAGAGTACGATTGAACAGATCATGCGCGGTCGCACAACTTTCGAGAAGGTGGAGCGGCCGGCCGAGGCCGATGATTTGCTCAAGGCCAGCTACCGGGCCGTCCTGGACCCGGCCGAGCAGGAAGAAATGCCCGAGGCGGCCAAGTTCATACTGTGCAACGAAAATGGCTGGCTGGCTCTGCGGGAGCCGGAAATGCTGCCGGGAATCAGTCAGTCGCTGCTTGGCGCCGAAGCCGGGGAAAAGAAAGAAATCAAAGTCGAATTCCCCGAGGACTTTTTTGAGAAAAGCCTGGCTGGCCGCACTCTCCCCTACGAGGTCGAAGTGCATGAGGTGCAGGGGCCGAACGTTCCGGAGCTGACCGACGAGGCGGCGCGTGAGTTCGGCGCCGAGAGCGCCGACGATGTCCGGCAGAAAGTGCGGGTTAACCTGGAGCAGCGGGCGAAGCAGGAGAAACAGGAGCGGCAGCGGCAGCAGATTGTTGCCGCCCTGCTTGACGCCGTCGATTTTCCAGTGCCTCCCATGGTGCTGGCGGGGGAAACCTATAGTATCATGCGGCAAATCTACGAAGAGCGCGCACGCTCCGAGTCCGAGGAGGCATTGAAGGAGAAGCAGGAGGAAATTCGTCAGCAGGCCGAGACGGCGGCCCGACGTTATTTGCGACGCAACTACATCCTGCGACGCATTGCGGACAAGGAGAATGTCAGGATTGAACAGAATGAAGTGAGCGATGTGATCGAAGCACTCAGCCGACGACACCGTGTTCCCGCCAAAAAACTTTTGTCGCAGCTTCAGGAAAGCGGGCGGATGGCCGAATTGTTCGATGAAATTCGGAACAACAAAGCTTTGGATATGTTGCGCATTCGCCTGGCCGGCGAGGAGAATGACCAGGCCGAATAATACTTTTGATCACAGTTGTCCCATGGGCGGGCTCTAGCCAGAGGTTATGCGAAAAGGTTAAAATTTATGTATTTCGCAATTCCCTGAAACAACACACTTAGGAGATTAATAAAATGCAGACCAAATCACAAGCTTATGTACCGATGGTCGTCGAGCAGACCGCGCACGGCGAGCGGGGCTACGACATATACTCCCGGCTGCTCAAGGACCGCATCGTGCTTCTGGGCACACCGGTCGACGATCACATTGCCAACCTGATTGTGGCCGAGCTGCTATACTTGCAGTCGGAGGACCCGAAAAAACACATCGAATTCTACGTCAACAGCCCTGGCGGCGCCGTCAGTGCCGGACTGGCAATCTATGATACCATGCAAATGCTGCAATGTGAAATTTGGACCTATTGCGTGGGACAGGCGGCGAGCATGGGGGCGATTCTATTGGCGGCGGGCACGCCGGGCAAGCGTTTCGCCCTGCCCAACGCCAGAATTATGATTCATCAGCCGTGGGGCGGCACCGAAGGGACAGCCAGCGACATTAGTATTCATGCCCAGGAAATCCTACGTACTCGGGACAATCTAAATCGCATTCTTGCCCAGCACACCGGCCAGAAATTGGAGGTGGTCGCCAGAGACACCGACCGCGACCGTTTCATGTCCGCCGAAGATGCCAGATACTACGGCCTGGTTGATCAGGTGCTGATTCACAAGGAACGGCCCGCCCAGGAAAAGCAGACGACCCGGAAAAAAGGCGGCAAAGCCTAGGCTGAATAATTCATGGCCATCTGCTGCGAGGTCCGTCCGGCCCAATGGTCGACTCAGATAGTCGACCTACGATTGGCTCTCGATTCGCCTATTTCGTAATGCCCTAAGGAAAATATTAAGGAGTAAGTTGCAAGTATGTCGAGAAGAAATGACAAAAACGGTTTCGCCCATTGTTCGTTCTGCGGGCGGGGCAGCCTGGAGGCGCCGCCGATGGTGACCGGCCCGGACGATGTCAATATCTGCGCTGACTGCATCGAGGTATGCCAGCAGATGGTGCGCGGCGAACGATCCGCGCCGGGCGGACGTAAAGCCGGGGGAAATAAAACGGACTCGCGGGCGCCGCACCCGATTCCGCACCTGAAAGTGCCCCGGCCCAATGAAATCAAGAAACATCTTGACCAGTACGTGGTAGGGCAGGAACGAGTGAAAAAAATACTGTCGGTGGCGGTTCACAACCACTACAAGCGCATTCAGCATATCCGCCAGGGCGGCAGTCTGCATCGTGAGGTGGAAATAGAGAAAAGCAACGTGCTGATGATTGGCCCGACCGGCTGCGGCAAAACCCTGCTGGCCCGCACCCTGGCGCAAATGCTCGATGTCCCCTTCGCTTTGACTGACGCCACCACTCTTACCGAGGCCGGATATGTCGGGGAGGATGTGGAAAACATCCTGCTGCGTCTGATTCAATCGGTTGACGATGACATTGGCCGGGCGCAGGTGGGTATTATCTATGTTGACGAAATCGACAAGATCGCACGGCGCACGGAGAATGTCTCGATCACCCGCGATGTATCCGGCGAGGGTGTTCAGCAGGCTTTGCTGAAAATACTCGAAGGCAGCATTGCCAACGTGCCGCCCAAAGGCGGCCGCAAGCATCCGCAGCAGGAATATTTGCAGATCGACACCACCAACATCCTTTTCATCTGCGCAGGCGCCTTTGTCGGCCTGGATCAGAGTGTGCGGCGCCGGCTTGGCAAACGGGTTCTGGGATTTTCCGGGCACACCGATTCGGTCGAGGAACGGGCGACCATGCTGGAGGGGGCGGATATTCTGGAACTGGCCGAGCCTGAGGACTTGCTTAAGTTCGGCCTGATCCCGGAATTTGTCGGTCGTCTGCCAGTGGTTGCCCCCCTGACCGAGCTGACCGAGGATAACTTGATCCAGGTCCTGACCGAACCGCGCAACTCCCTGATCAAGCAGTATCAGACCCTGTTCGCGATCGAGGGCTCGGAGCTGCATTTCACCGAGGGAGCACTGCGGGAACTGGCTCGGGCCGCAAAAAAACGAGGCACCGGCGCCCGCGCCTTGAGGGCTATCCTGGAAAGCCTGATGGTAAACGTCATGTACGAAGTGCCCTCGCGCCAGGATGTCGCCAAATGCATCATTAACGAAGCCGCCGTCAAAGGGAAGGTTCCGCCGCGGCTGGAGCTGAAAAGCAAGAGCGCAAAACCGCAGCGCAAAAGCGCCTGATCAAGGCGGGTCAGTGCCAATGCCGCTTCTATTCCTCTTGCGAGGACGGGGCTTGCAGGCGCCCGAGGAAAAGAATGGCGCCGCTGTGGTTCTCCCGGATCATGAACAGGAACGGACGGTCGGCACGGAACTCGGGGGGCGGTTCAGTCACGGCGCGAGTGGCGACAATGACGGCGGTGGCGGCGGCCGCTTCGCTGCCTTCCTCGTTGACCTCGATGAAAGCCTTGTGCAGCACGGCGCTGATATAAAGCGAGTCGGGACGACCGTCCATCCCTGAAAAATCGGCCTTGCTTGCATTGAAGGCATCTCGCATGCCCATTGCGATCAGCGGCTGGTTCAGTTGCAGGCTGGAGGTGGTTTTGAAGCGCGGCAGGAACACATTCACCTCGCGCGGGCGGCTCTGCCGATGCCAGGCGGCTATGCTCTCGGCATTGATCTCGGCTTCCAATTGCGTCAGCTCCACCTCTGGTTTGGGCAGTAGAATCAGCATCGACAGTTGGTCGCCGCGATAGGGCAGTTCGAGCAGTTGCAGACGCTCCAGGGCGGCGTACCTGAAATGAGCCTTCTGATACATCATCGGCACCTGCACGGTCTGCTCGGGGGTTGGATAAAACGGGGCGTCCCGGGTTTGCTCGGTCGCGAACTGAAGTTTCCAGTCGCCCTTGAAGTAGATGGCGTTGACCAGAACCATGCGGGTGAGCGGGGTCAGTACGCCGGCCGGGATCAGGTTCTGGATGCGGTCGCGGGTTTGCTCCTCGACCCATTGGTTGATAGTTTGGCGGGCGGCTTCCGCCGCGCTGACATAGTCGAGGGCGGTGACCCTGGCGCCATAATGTTCCTCGATTAAACTGAGGTAGGTTTCGAGGAACGGATAGTCCTGCTGCGGCCAGAGCGCATTGGCCACGCTCAGCTCGACTTCGCCGCCGGCCTGGATTTCCTGAATCCTTTCGGTCGAGGCTTCGAAGGCCTGGTGCAGTTGCCGGTCGGGCAGGTTGAAGACCATGGCCTCAGCCATTTGCCTGGCGGTCTCGTTGCGGGCGCCCGCATAGGTCATGGCAAAGGCGGTTGAAATGGAGTAGGGCGAAAAGAACAGGTTGCCTGGCTCGTCGGCCGCCAGTTGCCGATAAAGGTTGAAGGCAAACTGATTGTTGTCTTCGACCAGTTTTTGCGCGGCCGACTCCGGCTCGGTTTCGGGTTGAAGAGCAAGGCCTTGCACGCCCCAGCCCAGGGTTGTGACTGCGACGATCACGCTGATCAATTTGTGGGTTGACATGGTTGTGCTCCTTTCGTTTCCATGGTTCAAGTTAACTGTTTTTCGCAGCGGTATCGGTATTTCTGCCGGAGCGAGCTGCTTTTTGAATCAATATAAGCAATCTACCGTTGCCGTCGCGAAAGTCAATCCGCTCAACTGCCGCGAACCGCCGGTAACACGGTCGTCCCCGGCCGTGCAATCGCGAACCGGTGGTAATACGGTCGTCCCCGACCTGACCACACGAAAGGTGGTCAGGTGAGCGGCCATATTTTATAGCCACAAAAAACACAAAAAGTCACAAAAATGGAGCCGCTGCAAACCGTCGGTAATACGGTCGTCCCCGACCTGACCACTTCGGAAGTGGTCAGGTGAGCGGCCATGTTTTTTTAACCGCGAAATATGCGAAACACGCGAAGAATGGCATACTATAGCCCCAAAGGGGCGGCATCATCGTAGCCCAGGGTTAAGCGCAGCGCAACCCTGGGTAGGAATAAGAGAAAGATTGTGCCCCAAAGGGGCACTTCAATCTTGCAGGAAAAAGCACGGCGGGCATTGCCAAACTGGCTCCGCCAGGACAACACTCGCTCCACGGGGATGAACCCCGTGGTGGCGCAGGTGCCGTTGTTTGATCCGTCCGATCCGTCCGATCCGTCCGATCCGTCCGATCCGTCCGATCCGTCCGATCCGTCCGATCCGTCCGATCCGTCCGATCCGTCTGATCTGTCCGATCCGTCTGATCTGTCTGATCCGTCCGATCTGTCTGATCTGTCTGATCTGTCTGATCTGATGCGGCAAGCGCTATAGCCCCAAAGGGGCGGCACATCGTGCTGTGTCGCCGCTACCATCGGGCTTGCCCCTGAACCGA
>SLNM01000054.1 GCA_007133055.1 Lentisphaeria bacterium | reverse complement strand
GGCGACCGCGAACCGTCGCGCCTGCTCATGGTCAACGGCCCGCAGAAGGGGAAGAAATACGACCTCACGCCGCCCAAGTTCACCATCGGCTCAGACCCCGCCTGTTCGCTGGTGCTGCTGGACATGCTGATCTCGAAGAACCATGCGGACATCTCGGTCAGGGAGGACGACAGTTGCTGGATCACCGACCTGGGCAGCAAGAACGGTTCATCGGTCAACGGCATGCCCCTGCGCAGCGACCAGGAACGCATGCTCAAAGATGGCGATCGGATCGCGATCGCCCAGTTCGAAATGATCTTTCAGGACGGTGCCGTCAAGCACGGCAGCTCGCAGGTCTGGCTGCGTCTGGGGGTGATCGTCGCCACCCTGGTCGTGGTGCTGGCCGCCTACTGGGGATACCAGCAGATGCGGCCGTCTTCGGAAGACCTGCTGAAACAGGCCAGAAGCGAAGCCGCCGCCGGCAACTTTGCCAATGCCAGAGCGCTTATCGAGGAGGCCGCCACCGCCCGCCAGGCCGCCCATAGCGAAGTCGCCAGAACCGACCTTCTGCGCAACCTGAACAACTGGGAGAACACAGCCATAACCTGGGGACAGGCGCAACAGCAACTGACCGAAGGAAACTGGGTCGAGGCCGCCCGCGGCCTGGGTCGGCTGAGCGCCGGGCGCAGCGAAATCTGGACCTGGAGTGAGGCCGCCGGAACCAAGCGGGACAACGCCATGCTGGCCAAAGAGATGCTCGACGCCCTGACCGGCGCCATGGCGATCCTCCAGAGAGACAATGCGGAAATCGCCGAACTCAACAATCACGCGCAAACCGTCGAGCAGGCCTTGCGCCTGACGCCCGAGGAGCCGCCGGCACACCTGATCAAGCTACAAGAGTCCCTGCAAGAAAACCAAACCATTCTGGCCAACCTGCTGACCGGACATCGGGAACTTGACCAGACCTTGCGCCGAATTGTCGCGGAAGACCCGCCCTACCGGGAAATCATTGCCGCCATTGAACAATTTGGCCAGGGCTCACACCCGCACCTGCGGCGGCGCACCGAAGTCGTAATCGAACCGACCAGGGCACTGGCGGCCAGCGCGGAGGCACTTGCCCAGAAACAGGATGCCTTGCGCGAGGCCGAGTTCGACCGCGCCCTGGCCACCCCCCGTAGGATACCCTCGCTTGAAGCCTGCGCCGTCGACCCGCGGCTATCGGATCAGCGCCAGCGCCTGATCAGGCGTTTCGAACAGACCGAGAACCAAATCCATCAGATTTCCCTGTTCTACAATGACATGATCAGGGAGTTCGGCACCATCGACCGCCTGCCGCCGCAATTGCAAGTATTTCGCCAGCCGGCTGTCATGGAGCGGGTTTTCGCCTGCGACTCGCTGCGCAGCCGACTGCCCAGCCGCGGCCGCACCGCGCCGGAGGGAACCTATGACACCGTGCTTGGCATCGAGGAATTCTACGAGTTCCTTAACGCCCTGCCGGAACCATTCGACATCGCCATGGCCGACCTGCCCTTCCCCTCCTCCCTGGCACAGGCCAGGCTCGGCCTCAACCGAATGAACCGATTCCTGGCCTATATGGCTGAGCCAGAAAGTCAGCACCTGCGCCAAGGCAGGCTCGGCTTGGCCATCGAACACTGCGAAGCCATTGCCAAGGCCCGCAATGAAATCGTCGACAGCATGATCGCCCAGGCCGAGGCAAGCTCAGGGAGAAAGGCACTGATTGCTGGCGGTATCGCGCTGCGTCTGACCGACCAGCCGGAAAGATTGCGCTGCCAAGGTCAGCCCCTGGCCGAATGGGTAGCCGAGCAATTCAGCAGCCTGCGCCAGCAACTGCATACGCTCAACAGCGAGTACAGCCGCAGCATGCCGCAAAGGCAGATCGAAATCCGCCAGCAGGTTCTGGAGATCGGCCTGCCAGGCGATCCTGTCGTACGCAGAATGTGGGCGGCGCGCGATGCCGCCGGCGGCAACTGACCCAACCTGATTAGTTCATGCGAATTCGGCCATGAGTCATTACTTATCAATTAACCGCAGAGGTCGCAGAGATCGCAAAGATTCAATCGCAAAGCGATTGGAAAACTTCGTTTTCTTTGTTTACTTCTGTAAAATTTTTGTGACTTTTTGTGGCTATCCTTAATCTGCGGCAAACTTGGCTCGTGAATTAAGCAGGCTAATTGCCGACCGGGATCAGGGCTTGGTCGAGGTAGAACACGCCCTGCTCGTTCTCCACCCGGACCATCACGGCCTCGTGGCCGGTGCGGTCGGGGGTGAAGGTGAGTTCCGCTCCGGCCGCTTCAACCTGAGCGCCGTTGCGGAACCACTGCACGTCGGTGAAGGCTGCCCCTTCGCGGTCGCGCACGGTGAGACGCAACGGCCGGCCAACGGTGCCGCCGTCCGCAGGCGCCTCGATCACCGGCGCCGGGATCGGCGGCACCTGAGTGCCGAAGGTGGAGCCAGGCTCATTGACCGTTTCCTGCCACTGATCGTAGTTGAAGTGGCCCCATTCGCCCTCCCTCGGCACCTGGAAAGCCTGTCTGCCGCCATGGGCATGATAGTAGCGATTGTTCTCGAAGACACCGCCCATGATTTCTCGTCGATATGGGGTTCGGTGACCACCAAGATTGGCCAGGTGCGAGGAGCTCGCCGTGGACCGACTTCCGGCGCCGAGCATCCAGATGTTGTTCCGAGCTGCGAAGTTGTAGGTCTGTGAATGCGCGCCCCCACCTTGGATACTGCCATCAGGCCTGACGATATTGGTGCCTCCTCGCCGCATGGTAAACCAGAGATTCGCGTGTTCGCCATCGACAATAAGGTTGCCATCGTACAAAACCCCGCCAGCCCCCGTTGGACGCCCGTCCCGGCGTGTAACCAGACCCACCGAATAATGCAGGATGGGCGTGTTGGCCACGGTGTCGGCATGGAGCACATTGTTGCGTATGTAATACGGTCCGGGACTGATTTCCAGGAACAGATTCGAGCGCACGTTGTTGCGCAGAATATTGCGTTCGACAAGTATCTCCATCGGGCCGACGTCGAACCACAGCCCGTGACCGTGATTGTCTTCGAGCAGGTTGTCGGTGAAGGCGGCGGTGTTGACCAGCACGACCTTCGGGGCGCCCGCCTCCCAATGGTTGGCATTGCCAAGATCCTCGCCCGCGTCGCGCCAGTTGTTGCCAGTCATGCGGTTGCCGCGGATCAGGAAGTGGGTGGACCAGGAGGTGCCGAAGGGATTGCCGCCGTTGTTCTCGAACACCGAGTTCACCACTTCGTGATGGCGATAGCCCATGACATGCAGCCCCTGTCCGGCGCTGTAACGAAAGACACAGCTCTCGATCCGCAGGTTTTCCGCCGATGACCGATACCTGCGGTTGCCGTGCCGGTCGCCGTCGATGCCGAGCATCACCATGCGGTACGGTCTGACCTGATCAGGAGCCTCTTTGAAGTCGTTTTCCCGACTGACCGACAGCGGGATCGCAGCCTTCTCGAATACCAGGTTGCGCATCACCAGGTTGTTCTTGTGGCAAGCCCAGAACAGATTTTCGCGCACGGCCGCCTCGACCATGACATGCTGGTCGTTCGGGTTGACGCCCGGCTCGAAGCGGGCCCACATGATCTCGTGTGGCCGCTCGCCGCCCCGCCTGTACAGTTCGGCGTAGGAGACCCGCGGATTGTAGAGCCTCACGTCCTCGTCTTCCGGCCCCATGTCCGCCACGGCGAAGGTGCCGGCGGCGTCGAGGTGGCGCGGTCCGGCAAAGCCCTTATAGTCCCAGGTGCCGAAGTACCCGCCGCCATGATCGTAGGAGAACTCTTCGGCCTGACGCACGTCAAAGCGCCTGCCATTGACAAAAAGCATCTCACGGCGATGCGATTCGATGGTATGCGCATTGTTTCGTCTCCGACCGTCCAAACCCATATTGCCCGCGTTCATCACCATCTTGTGCGGCCAGGGATGGCTCCAGACGTTGGCGTCGGCCGGCAGGCCGAACTCGGCCAGCTCGTCGGCATTCAGTTTTGTCCACTCTTTCATTTCATCCGCTCCGGAGATGATCACCTTGCCGGGCTCGGCGCCCTCGATCACCAGCCAGGTCTGCCGCAGTGCTTCGTTGGCATCGCGCTGATCCTCCGGCACGGGAAAACGGCGGTAGACATCGGGATTATAGGCGATGATGTGCGGTAAAGACTCCCGGTAGATGCCGGGATGTATGCGCACGCGGGCAGTACGCCCCTGACGCAGCGATGCGATCGCCGCCTCGACCCCCGCCGAGACCGTGCGATGCGCACCCCGCGTACGACCGCTCTGGTCGACCACGATGTCGGTGTCGAAACGGGTCGGCGGCTCCTCTTTCAAGCCCATTTGATCAGGATCGACACTGACCTCCAGATAATCGGTCGGCCGTTCACTCTCATCAGGTATGACAAAGGGGACATGCGCCATGCGTTCGCGAACATTCTCCACGCCCCGTCTATACTGAGCCGTCACCGCGATCTGGGTGAGATTGAAATGACGGGTATCCTCCCCATGCTCGTTGCCGGCGGCGAATATCCGGATGATGCGCCGCCGGGGATGGCGACCGGGCTCGATTCTCACCCAGCCCGGACCTTCCCCGGTGGTGGGCGGAAATTCCCCCCGCTCCAGCATGGTAACCGGCCCCCGGCCACGCAATTGGCCGTCGGCCAAATCGCCTCGAACTCCGTCGGAGGCGAGGATTCTTTCTATTTTGTACCCCCTGCTCAGATCATCGAAGTGCAGCCATATCGCATCCGCAACCACGTCGGCATGGGCCTGCCCGCGATCGAGCGTGATCACCACCCGTCCGTCCGGTCCCCGGGCGCTCCAGACCGTGGTCAGGTCGCCATCGAGCAGGTTTTCGACCCTGCCCTCGGCCGTGTAACCCGCTTGTCCAGCGATTCTCCCGGTCATACCCCCAGGGACATCCGGATTAAGAATCGGCAGCAGGCGATCTTCCGGCGGCCCTTGATCACCCATGACCCTTACCTGCTCCGAGCCGGCCGCAGGCGCCGTTATCAGCAGACCAAACATCATCATTGCCGCCAGTATCAGGCCGGCCGTGCCCGTGAATCGATTTCTTGCTCTCATGCTTCGCACTCCTGTCGGGGTTGACATACAATGGGTCCTTTCTTTCATGGTTCGTTCTCCGGTTGGGGTTGACATACAATGGGTCCTTTCTTTCATGGTTCGTTCTCCGGTTGGGGTTGGAGGCTTCACGGAACCGCCCTTCATCGGGCGGACTCGATCAGTTGGCGAATCTTCTGTTCCGACACACCCTCCTCCAGCAAGGCGTCCAGGTCGATATTGAGCGGTTGCACCCAGCGCGCGTCGCCATCCGCACCGGTGGCTTGTTGCCAGGCCGCAAGGGATACCGGCGCGGTCCGTCTCTGGAGCGAGAAGGCCGCCCCGCGGTTCGGATGCGCGTAGCGGGAGCCGGTGGTTTCCGTGAATTCCACGAGGTCAACCAGCGGCCGGATGCGATCCCCCCAGGCGGATACCGATTCGTACAGGAGTTGACCGGAACCCGTCGATGCGATGTAGTTGTTGCGGAGGGTTAGCTGAGTTTTCGGGGGCAGCTCCAAAGCCTGGCGGGTCTCGAAGTTCCGGATGCTCTCGCCCTCGAACCGGTTGACCTGATCCCAGAAGTTGATCTGCCGGCCTTCGTTGCCGAAGATGAGGCAGTTCTCGAAGGTCACGTCCGGAGAAGTCGCGATCTGTACGCCGCCCTGAAATCCCTCATTCGCGCGGTCGGTCTGGCTCGTCAGGGCGAACACCGAGTTACGGACGAGGGTCGGCCCCTGGTTCAGTTCGATGAAAATACCGCGCACGTGGTTGCGTATCGACAGGCAGTCCTCGACCAGAATGTCCGTGTTGTCGATGTCCCACCAGAATCCGGTGGACCAGTTGTCGTGGATATGCACCCGGCGGAAGGTGGTCCGGCGGGTGTTCATATACTTGAATCCGGCGGCATACCAGCCGTCGATGTAGTTGCCCCAGTGGCCGCGGAAGTTGGAGCGGGTGATCGCCGAATCCTCGACCAGGATATTGACGCTGCCGTCGGACGCGCCCATGCCGATGCGGCCGCTCCATGCGATGGTCGTGTTGCGGATGGTCACGTCCCGGGCCGCCCTGAGCTGCAAGCCCACCGAGCTGTTGTTGCGAATCAGGCAATCCTCGATCAGGATATTTTGGGCATCGCGGAAAAACAGGGGCGCGCCCCAGCCGCCGCGAGCAAGCGACAAGCGTCCGTAGGGCTGGTTGTCGTGCTCGAAGACCAAGCCGCGTACCACCACGTTGCGTATGCTGTGCAGGAACAGCAGCTTCTGCCGCACCGCCGTCTCAACGTTGGCCTCGTTCAGGTCGGTGGGGGCGGAGGGATGCACATAGACGCTGTTGGTTTCCTCCTCGTCGATGAAGAAGGTGCCCGGCCGCAGCGCGTTGCGGGACATCACCTGGCGCAGCATCGCGCCGTCGACGAAGACCAGGTGCCGTTCAAACGCGACCGGCCGCATGCGGGGCCCTTGAAAATGCTCGCCCGCGCCCATCCGGTGCGGCCAGTCGGCGGACCAGACCTCGCCGTCCTGCGTCCAGCCGGTCCGAATCTCCGATCCCGAAAGAATGGCCCGGCCGGGGTTGACCGCCTCGATCACCAGCGGCGCGTCGGTGTCGGGCTCCGGCGACATGCCGGTGATGCCGCTCTCGTCGCCGCCGATCGACTCGCGGTAGATGCCGTCGTGCAGGAGCACCTTCACGCCGACCCCTTGCGACTTGTGCTCGAGCGCCCGCTGCATGGCGGTGGTGAACGAGCCCAGCGGCGCCGCCTCCGTGCCGGGGTTCGCGTCGTCGCCGCTTGGTGAAACGTGCAGCACCTCCTGCACGAGTGTTTCGTCGACCGACGCACCGGTGGCCGGCTGCGGTTCCGCGCCCCGGGCGGCCGTGCCCAGGCCAAGCAGAGCCGCTGCCGCCAAGCACGCGTTCTTCCGTCCGACTGTCTTCATCAACTTTATGGTCATTGTCGCCGCCATTGTCTTGTTCCTTTTTGTTGTGGAAATTTCGGTCAATGTGGGAATTCTCCCGGGAAAACGGGGCCCCGCCACTCTTTGATTTCATCGCGGGACATACTCATAAACCAAGCCCGCGTATGCGCCTGGACATGCCCGTCGCCGTACACGAAATTCGCCTGCGTATCGCCGTGTCCCGGCAAACCGCCACGAACCCACATCCACGGCGACTGTAGTTGGGCGTCCCCACTCCATTTATCCGGTCTCAGCCACGGATAACGGTGATACCTGGGGCCTGAAATCACTGTGATATGCGCATCGCCGAACCAGAAATGCTCGCTGCTCAGGCGGCTAATCCGCGGAACACTGCGAATACCCGATCCATCGTTCCAGACGCCGAGCCGGTTGTTGAGCCCGTAGTCGGATATCAGCGATGTCTCGGCATACCAGCGGGGACGCAGGGTCCGGGCGGTTTCGGGGCAATGCAGCACGGTGTCGCCTCGCGGGTTGCGTACCGGGTCAGTCTGATCCGGTGGATAAAGTTGATCGAAGCTCACGTATCCCTCAATTTTCGCTTCCCAGGGCGTGTTGGAGAGCCAATAAAAGTGCGTACTCGTATGCGACCCATGGGAGCCGACTGTCGGCAGCACACCGTTCCAGTCCGTAGCATAGATATGCCCCCCGATCGCCAGTTGTCTTAGATTGCTGCGGCATTGCACGGCTCTGGCGGCAACCCTTGCCCGCCTCAAGGCGGGCAGCAGCAGGCTGGCCAGAATGGCGATGATCGCGATCACCACCAAAAGCTCGATCAGGGTGAATCTGCACTTCT
>SLNM01000355.1 GCA_007133055.1 Lentisphaeria bacterium | reverse complement strand
GCACCGGCTGCGGGGTCTGCATCCAAGTTTGCCCCGGCAGAAAAGGCAAAAAAGCTCTGGCCTTCAGTCCGATCGAGGAAGAACGCAAGGACGGCCAGCCTGCCAAGGCTCAGTTTTTCGACGCGCTTCCCGACAATGTAACCGAGGGTGTCAGCGAGAGCACGGTCAAGGGAGCGCAGTTCCGCAAACCGCTGTTCGAATTTTCCGGCGCCTGCGGCGGGTGCGGCGAGACTCCCTATGTCAAGCTGGTCAGCCAGCTTTTCGGCGAACGCATGATCATGGCCAACGCCACCGGTTGCTCGTCGATCTACGGCGGCACATTCCCCACCACACCATACTGCCAGAGCAAGCAGGGTCGGGGACCGACCTGGGCCAACAGCCTGTTCGAGGACAACGCCGAGTATGGCATGGGCATGCGCCTGGCCATCGACAATAACCGGCAGCAACTTAGAATGATTGCCGATAAACTATGCCAGGAGGAAGAGCTGCCAGCCAAACTGAAAAACGCCATCGGCAGGTCGCTCGAACTGTGGTCGGACACCGGCGATCCGGCGCTGAACACCCAGGACCAGCTTAAGCAGGCGCTGGCGGAATGCGTGGCCGACAACGGGCTGGCCAAACTGAAACAGGGAACCCAGGCTCTGCTCGGACGCTTGCAGGAACTGCAAGACTATTTCGTTGACAAGTCGGTCTGGATCGTCGGCGGCGACGGATGGGCCTACGACATTGGCTTCGGCGGACTCGACCATGTGATCGCCTGCGGACGCAATGTCAATATCCTGGTCTTGGACACAGAGGTATACTCCAACACCGGCGGCCAGGCATCCAAAGCCACGCCGCTGGCCGCCGTCGCCCAGTTCGCCGCCGCCGGCAAGCGGACGGGTAAAAAGAACCTGGGCCTGATGGCCATCAGCTACGGCCATGCCTATGTCGCTTCCGTCTCAATGGGCGCCAACCGCGCCCAGACCATGAAGGCGGTGCTCGAAGCCGAAAACTACCAGGGCCCGTCGCTGTTGATGGCCTATTCCCCGTGCATCGCACATGGCATCGACATGAGCCAGTCCCAGGAAGAGGAAAAACTGGCCGTCACCTCCGGATACTGGCCGCTCTACCGCTACAACCCGATAGCGGCGGAAGGGGAAAAAAGGTTTGTCTGGGAAACCAAGGAGCCTTCCTTCGACTTCCAGGAGTTCCTGGCCCGGCAGCGGCGGTACACCTCGCTAAACGCCACCGCCCCGGATGAAGCGGAGGAACTCTTCCGCCAGGCCGAAAAGGCGGCCAGGCAAAGAATGCAGTTCATGGAGAAATTCGGGGAAATTGTGTGACAGACCGAAAAGAACTTGGAAACATAAAAATCATCACTATATTGACTCGCTGACACCGTCAGCAGCTCTATTCTGGATGATTCATGAATTCTTTGATTAGTGAATGGTTCAGGCTATGTTACCCAGACCCAAAAATAAACAACTAATAACGAGGTGAAGTATTATGATTCGCAAAAGCTCACTGTTAATTGCCGCCGTTGGCATGTTTGTTCTTTCCGCCGCCCCTCTGCAGGCTGCAAACCGCGGAGACAGCCGTGTCGACATCGCCACTCGCAAGCTGGGTCGGGGGATCAGCAACATTGTCTTCTCCCCGGTTGAAATCGTTAATTCCGTGTATACTGTGCAACGGAACGACGGCGAAGTGGCGGCGGTCACCTACGGAGTGTTGCAGGGGCTAACCAGAACAGTGGCGCGGATTGGCATTGGAGCCTATGAAGTGGTCACCTTCCCCGTCGGTCGGAGACCGATAATCACTCCTGAATTCCCAGCCCGAGGCGGAGTGCTTAACGCGATTCTCGAACCGCACCGCACCTACGACTACCCGGAATCGGACGAGTGGAAACTCAGTTTCCGGCGGCCGCGATAAAGTTTTGCAGGCATCCTTTGTGCGGGGATTCATGAACCTTGGCGCGCACCCTGGCGAAAGAGGGAGCCGGTTGACTGGAAAGTCGCGCCAAAGGCACATTCGCATACCAGACCGGGGCATCGCCCCGGGTAAAGATACCGAACAACAAGTGCGCTGAAAGCGCCCCGCATAATCTTCGTGTTCCTTCGTGGTGAAATCGGTCCTGTTTCGACGCCGATATGGTAAGATTAACGGCGGAGGCCCGCCGTCTCCAAAGTTGGATGAGAGGACGGGGGTGCGGTTCTGACTGTCAAGTTGCGTTTTTTTGCTCTTCAATCCAGCACGGCGCGATACCAGCGGACGGCATCGAGCCGCTCTTCGTCCATCATTCCCGGCCGCCATTCCAAATACTGTTTGCGGTATCCCAGATCATTGTCATTGATTGCCAGGTTCAGCAGGTCGAGATACCAGTTCGGCACTTTGCCCTGGCGGCATTGCAGCCTTTCGATGGCGCGGTCCGAGAAACTGGTCGGCGCCAGGCCGGGCGGGCATGACAAACATTTCTGAGTGCCGCTGTAGAAGGCGTCGATCCCCCATTCGTCAAGGTTAACCGGCATGCCGCCGAGGCTGGTTACACCATCGACCAGATAAAGGGTTGCCCTGTCCTTCAGATGATTTCCGATTCCCGCCACCGGATTGACCACGCCGGTCGAGGTTTCGGCATGGACTACCGCCACGATCCTGTAGTCGGCCTGCCCGAGTCTTTCATTGACCGCCTCGATCTCGACCGGTGTGCCCCATTCGAACTCGAGAGAGTCAACCTGGGCGCCTAGCCTGAATAATTCATGAACCAAGCATGTCGAAATATCGGTTGGTCTGAGACGCGAAAACTTGACGCGGAGCTATCTTCTGACTCGGCCGGAGGCCTGGCCTTCGACCAGCGCCTTTACTTCGGGTAGGGTTGTGTAGTTGAAATCGCCCATGATCGAGTGTTTCAGACAGCTTGCCGCGACGGCGAAGCGGATGGCCATGGCGGGGTCTGAAAACTCATGGCTGTTCAGGGCGTGAATCAGGCCGGCGGCAAAGGAGTCGCCGCCGCCGACCCGGTCCACAATGTTGCGTATTTCATAGGGTCGGTAGCCGCCGTCCTCGTCGAGAGGCGCCAGCCAGGCCTGGTCGCGCTGACGGTCGAACAGCATGCCGCCCCAGTTGTTGTGGCTGGCCGAGATACTTTCGCGCAGAGTGACTGCCACCTTTTCCACGTTTGGAAAGAGTCCGGTTATTTTTCTGGCCACCTGTTCGTAGGCTGCGGCATTGATGCGTCCCGCCTCCACCGCAGTACCCTCGGCATGAATATCGAGAACATCGGCGGCATCCTCCTCGTTGGCAATGACCAGGTCGACAAATGGCAGAATCCGGGACATGCATTGCCCGGCCAGCTTTTTCGGCGGGCAACCGTCCTGCCAGCGCCACAGTTTTTTGCGATAATTCAGATCGCATGAGACCGTGGCCTGGTTTTGTTTGGCCTGGCGCACCAATTCCAGCGTCGACTCGAAGGCTGCCTGGCTGAGCGCCGGGGTAATACCGGTGATATGCACCCATTGCACTTGCTTCAGAGCCGCGGCGAAGTCATATTCCGCCGGCTCCGCCAGCGCGATGGCGGAGTATTCCCGGTCATAGATAACGTTTGAGCTTCGCTGGTTGGCACCGGTTTCCAGGAAGTAAATCCCGAGCCGGCCTGTATCGCGCCTGAGCATCGTCTCAGTTTCCAGGCCAAGCCCTCGCAAATGGCAGATCAGACTGTGGGTGATCGGGTTGTCCGGAACAGCGGTCAGATAGCGCACCTGGTTGCCGAATATTGCCAGGGAGGCCGCGACATTGACCTCGCCGCCGCCAAAGGTGACATTGACCTTGCCCGGCATTGCCTGACGAAAGCGGTGGAACCCATCCGGCGCCACCCGCATCATAACTTCACCAAAAGTCAGATACATAGTTTGGTTTTTCCTTTGTTTGTTGGTTGGTTGGCTGCACCTCCGCGCCGCCTGCGCCAATGTGTCACTTGTGTCGTGTCACGCTTCAAACGTTGCATTGGACAAAGGTATTCTGGATGCACAGTGGCCGCGAAATTCGAAAGGCGATGCTGTGTCATCGTCGTCGAATTTCGCGGTTGCTGTGCGCCAGAAGACCCTTGACATGCAGGCAGGGTGGGACTTTTGAAGCGTGACACGACACTAGCCTTCGGTTTCCTGTCGCCGCTGAAAGCTCAGTGGTACGATCAGCACCGGGCAGTTGGCCTGGCGGGCGATTTTTTCGGTGACATTGCCGAAAAGCCACTTGCCGAAAAATCCGTGCAGAAGAGAATGTTCTGAAAAAGAGCTTGCTCAGCTTGATTTTCCGGCATGTCATACCCTCGCTTGCCGTGAATTATTCACTGGCTTATAGTTGTGCGGGTGCCAATCCATTTCAAAACGGAACAGTCATCGAAGATAACATAGGCTGATCTGGTGAAAAATCTAGGAGACATTGATTTTTGTGGCTATTATTTAATTTCCCGGGGCGTTGCATACCGGGCCGCGCGGCTTTAATGCAATCTAGCTTCTTCAGCAGACGAATTTTCACCTGGCCAGCCCGGGCAGGAACAGGGAAATGGCGGGGAAGGCCAGAAGCAAGGCGGCGGCGACGATCAGGGCGAGCAGAAAAGGCAGAGCACCGCGAAAAACAACTTGCAGTGGAATATCTCGTTCCATGCCGCTAACCACGTATAGACAAACCCCGGCAGTAGCGACCATCTTTTTTCCATCACGTGTCTCCTTGTGCTTGTTTGAAAGCAGGGAATTGCGAAATGTGCGAATCGAGCCAAACGTAGGTCGACTATCCGAGTCGACCAAGCCCGATTCGCATGGTCGACTCGGATAGTCGACCTACAATATTCGCATTTCGCAATTCCCTACTTGTTTGAGAGTGAATTGAGAAGTGTTCAAACATAGCCATCGCCCGCCGTGATGCAAACTGCTCGGCGGTGACGGGATAATGCGTTCGTACAAGGTGGAGATTTCGCAGCGACAAAGTTTTTTTACAGATTGACGTGTCGTGAAGGGGATAGTACATTGCTGGTTGAACCCTGATTCCGTGGAAAGCCGGCGGCATAATACTTTTCGCCAATTTTCTCGTGGATTCATGTCAACGCATCCGCATAGAGGGACTGTTCATGCGCTTCTGCAAATATCACGCCCTGGGCAACGACTATCTGGTGCTGGATGCCCGGCACAATCGTCTGCCGTCAGCGGCCGAGCGGCGCCGCCTTTGCGACCGCCATTTCGGGCTTGGTTCGGACGGCGTGCTCTGGGGACCGCTGCCGGCGAACAGCCCGGAATTTGAAAGGTTGGCGGAGGAAGCTGGCGTTACTGATTTGAACGGCGCAATGGCCGGGCTGAGGATTTTCAATCCGGACGGTGGCGAGGCGGAGAAGAGCGGCAACGGTCTGCGTATCTTCGCCCGCTTTCTCTTTGACCAGGGCATGCTGTTTGATGCGCCGGTGCGTTTGCTGACCTTGGGCGGATTGGTAGAGGTGCAGGTATTGGCCGGCGGTCAAGCTGTGCGGGTGGACATGGGGCGGGTCAGCTTTCAGGCCGGAGACATTCCGGTGGCGGGCGAGACGGGGGAAGTGTTGCAGCGTAGTCTGCATAGTGGCGGCCGCGAATTCATATACAGTGCCGCAACCATTGGCAATCCCCACTGCGTTGTTGTGATTGACGATGACAGTGTCGATCTGGCCGACTTGGTATGCAGTTACGGGCCCGGCCTGGAATGCCACGAACGTTTCCCGCGGCGAACCAATGTGCAGTTCATGCGAATTCACGACCGGGAAACCATTGAGATTGCCATCTGGGAGCGCGGCGCCGGCTATACTCTGGCCTCGGGCAGCAGCGCCAGTGCCTGCGCGGCGGTGGCCCGCCGCCTGGGGCTGGTCGAAGCCGCGGTAACCGTGCGGTCCCCAGGCGGAGAACTGCGAATCATGGTCGATGAGAATTTCGGAGTGGTTCTGGAAGGGGCGGTTACCGCCGTCGCCGACGGGGAAGCGAGGGATGAGATGCTTGCGTATGCGTACCCGTAAGCCGGATGATGCAACTAAAACACTCGTGCGAAACGGGTGCAAAAAGCCAATTGTAGGTCGCAATTCTCTGTTTAACAATATCCAAGGAGACACCATGCGAATCGCAACTTTCAACTGCAATTCGGTGCGCAAGCGCCTGGACTTGATTCTGGCCTGGCTGGCCGACAACCAGCCGGATGTGCTGGCCTTGCAGGAGACCAAGGTGATGGACGATGATTTTCCGGCGGCCGCCCTGGCCGAGGCGGGCTGGCACGCGGTCTATCGCGGGCAGAAAGGCTACAACGGGGTGGCCATGCTCAGTCGGATGCGTCCGCAACTGGTGTCCTTCGGCCTGCAGGACGGGGACGACGGAGAGAGCGAACCGCGGCTGGTTCGCATTCGCTATGGCGGCATCGACATTATCAACACTTATGTTCCGCAGGGGCGGGCTCTGGAGACCGAACAGTTTCAGTTTAAGCTGGCCTGGCTCAAACGGCTGCGGGCATATTTCGAGCGGGAATTGGGCGAAGCCGCAGCAACCGACGCGGTCTGGGTTGGCGATCTGAATGTGGCGCCGGAGGCGAAGGATGTGCATGACAGCAAAAAGATTTGGCCACATGTTTGTCACTGCCAGGAGGTGATCGACCGTTTCCAGGAAGTGCTTGACTGGGGCTGGGGCGACGTATTTCGTCGATTCCTCCCGGAAGCGGGTGTGTACACTTTTTGGGACTATCGGGTGCGCGGGGCGATCGATCGCGGTCTGGGCTGGCGCATTGACCACGTTCTGGGCACCCCGAGCATGGCGGAGCGGGCCAAGGGCTGCCGGGTCGATATGCAGGCCCGTCGGAGCGAGGCACCTTCCGACCATACCTTCGTGATTAGCGACTGGGCGACGGACTAAATGTATCGGTTGATCGATTCGGTTAAGGGTATTCGAGCAAGGGTGGCGGTTAAGAAAGCGATTAAGTGTATTGGGGCATGAAGCGCGAAACTCGTAAACCGTAATCGTCGACCGTAATCGTCGACCGGTTTCCTCATTCGATTAAGGTGCGCGACAAGGTTCTGGACAAGGTTTATGAATCCCCGCGGGCATCTTGAGACGGCGGGCCCCCGCCGTTTAACCGCCCGAGGCCGGGCGGCTCCAATCCGGGGACTTTGTGACTGCATGACTCCGAAATGGCCCGATATATTTATTTAGTTGTATTGTTCTCGGTCATGCAGTACAGTAATGCCCCATTTGAACTAAGTTTGTCAGTGTGCGTCGCCGTTTTGGCGATTATTCGGAGGGTAGAACCATGACCGAGCGCGATCATCATCTTGCCACCAAAGCATTGCACGCGGGTCAGCGGGCGGACGCTGAAACCCTGTCCCGTGCGGTGCCCATCTATCAGACCACCAGCTATCTTTTCCGGGACACCGAACATGCCGCCAATCTGTTTGCCCTCAGGCAGTTCGGCAACATCTACACACGTCTGATGAATCCGACCACCGAGGTATTGGAGAACCGTCTTTCGGCACTGCACCAAGGTGGTGGGGGGTTGGCCACCGCCTCCGGCATGGCCGCCATTTTCTACACTGTGTGCAATGTCACCGGAACCGGCCAGAACATTGTCAGCGGCGCCAATCTTTACGGGGGCACGGTTACTCTTTTCACCCATACCCTGAAACGTTTCGGCATCGAGGTGCGGTTGGTTGACTCCAGTGATCCCGCCAATTTCGCGGCGGCCATCGACCGTGACACGCGCCTGCTGTTCACCGAAAGCATCGGCAACCCCCGCAGCAATGTCGACGACTTGGAGGGCATTGCCGGGGTGGCGCGTCAACACGGGTTGCCGCTGGTGGTGGACAACACAGTTGCCCCGCCGCCGATTTTCAACCCG
>SLNM01000145.1 GCA_007133055.1 Lentisphaeria bacterium | reverse complement strand
TCGAGGCCGGCACCGGCTTCTATGAAAGGCGCTTTGTCGGCCCGGAGATCAAGCCCGAAATGGGCGAGGTGACGGTGACCAAGGTCGACGAAGGCGTGGCCTGGGGCAGCCTGCACTGGCAGTACCTCGAGGACATCGCCAACATCACGCCGCACGCCGAGACCCCGCTCACCCTCGAGAAGATGCTCTACATCCGACACCACACCGAGCGCGGCCCGGTACTCGAGCGGGTGGACGGCCCGGTCGCGGTCGGCGACGAGCTGGTCTCGCGGATCGTGCTGCGTACCGACCGCGACATGGAGTATGTCCACCTCAAGGACTACCGCGGCAGCGGCACCGAACCGGTGAATGTGCTTTCTCGGTATCGTTTCCAGGACGGTCTGCGCTACTACGAATCGACCCGCGACATTGCCAGCCACTTCTTCATCGACTATCTGCCCAAGGGCACCTATGTCTTCGAGTATTCCGTGCGGGTTCAGCATCGCGGCACCTACCAGACCGGCATCGCCCAGGTCCAGTGCATGTACGCCCCCGAGTTCAACAGCCACTCCAGCAGTATCGAACTGGAGGTGCGGTAGGCTGATTAATTCATGCGAATTCGGCCATGGATTATCATATGGGTTCTGGTGGCTGGGTTCCGAAGTTCCGATGTTCCTGATTGTTAAACCGCGCCGCAGGCGCTTTGGAGTGCGGCAATTCCGGCTCGGAGAGCCGCCTGGAGGAAGCCGGTCTCCGGCTTTTTCATCAAGCACTCGCTCCACGGGGATAACCCCCGTGACGGCGTAGGCGGCTCGCCCCGGAGTCATGAAGACACGCAGTCATGGAGTCAAAAGCAAGGTATTGGAGAGTGGCATGAAAGCTTTTTTAACAATCGGAATTGTCGCTGTTTTGCTGAGTTATCCTGTGGAGGCGAATGCTTCCCTGCCGGAACCGATAGTCAGGCCCGGCGAGATCGCTGCTCAACCCGGAGGCCTGCCGGTGCCCGAGGGGCTGGACTTGGATGAGGACTCCTATCCCGTCACCGACGGTTCAACCTCCGCCGAGCCGCTCGGTGTGTGGGTGGCGGCGCGGCTGCTGGGACTGCATCCCGCGTGGCTGACCCTTCCCCTTGAAAATGAAAGGCGGCTATGGCCGGTGGAGAACGGCGAGCGGGAGGGCGAACGAGATAATGTGACTCTGGTCAGATCAACTTTATCCCTGTACGGACAGAAACTCCGCCACCGCGGCACGCACACCGCCTACAGGCGACTGATCGAAGGGCAGGCCGATCTCATTTACGAGTGCCGTCTGCCGAGCCCGGACGAGATCAAGCTCATGGAGGAGCATGGGATCGAACTGGACGTCACCCCAATCGCGCTCGACGCCTTTGTCTTCCTGCGTCACAAAGACAACCCGGTTGCCGAATTGACTGCCGAACAAGTGCGGGATATCTACACGCGGGCTGAGGACGGAGATCGCGGCCGCATAGATAACTGGGAGCAGGTCGACGGTCCGGACGCAGCCATTCACGCCTACACCCGCAACCCGAACTCCGGCAGCCAGGAAACGCTCCTGACGCTGGTGATGAAAGATCGCGAGGTCATTGCAGGACGCGGCATCATGGAAACGTTTGGGATGATGGGACCCTTCAACCGGCTCTATGACGATCCGCAGGGGGTCGGCTTTACGTTTTATTATTACCAGGTATACATGGCGCCGCTGACCACAATTGATCCCAGGGCGCCCGGGGATACAGAACCGGAATCGCCGGTGGAAATGTTCGCCGTCGACGGCGTGATGCCGTCCCGTGAAACCATTGCCGACGGCTCGTATCCGTGGGTGACGAAGGTATATGCGGTCACGCGCAAGGACCTCGATCCGGAGCATCCCGCCGCCCGGCTCCGCGACTGGCTGCTGACCGAGGAAGGCCAGAGCGTGATCGCCGAGACCGGCTATGTGCCGCTGCGGGAAGAATGAGACGAGGCGAACAGAATGAAAAGCATAATAATAGCCGCAGCCCTGCTTGTAATATGCCTGGCGTCCACCGCCCGGGCCACCACGCAGATTCCAGACAGAATTGTGTATGAGGGGAATAAATAAAGGTGAAAATTATGGACATTTCAAGGAAGGCGAGGAATTTTAAAGTTTTTGTTTTGAGTCTTTTTCTGACGTTTTTCGTTCTGGTATTGATAGATGCTACAGGCGAAGATATTACGGACGCACAAGGAAACCCTCTTGTGGGTGGTGAAGGCTATACGGAAGAAATTGAAGTAACCGTGACAGTTGAGTTTACCGATGAAAATCTTGAAGCGAGGGTGCGGAAAGAGATTGACGTGCCGGAGGGCGATATAAAGGAGCTAGATCTGGTGGCTCTGACTTCACTTAATGCATCAATGAGTAATATTGAGGTATTAGAAGGATTGGAGTTTTGCGGTAATCTGGAACAGCTCAATATTCACAGCAATGACTTAACAGACATCGAGGCTCTCTCTGGACTAACGAATCTGAAAACGCTTGACATTCGATTCAATCCCATAACGGATGCAAGTCTTAAGTATCTGAAAGGGTTGGGTAATTTGCAGAACCTTGCCCTAACAACCACTGATATAACCGATGCGGGAGTGAAACATCTGAAAGGCCTGGATAATCTGCGGGAGCTTAACCTTAGTTATACAAACGTAACCGATGCGGGAGTTAAATATCTGGGGGAACTGCGAAATTTGCAGGTGCTTAACCTCAGGGCAACCGATATAACTGATGCCGGACTGGAATATCTGAATAATCTGGATAATCTGCGGGAGCTTAACCTCAGTTATACTGATGTAACCGGCAATGGATTTAAGTACCTCAGGACGCTGAACAACTTGCATGAGCTTCGGCTCCGGCGCACCAATATAACCTATGAAGGCCTGGAGCATCTAAGTGACTTGGTTAACTTGCGGTATCTCAGTCTCAGAGACACCGATATAACCGATGAGGGTCTGAAGCATTTGAAAGATTTGGATAATCTGAGGGAGTTACACCTCTGTTACACAGGCCTGACCGGTGAAGGGTTAGAGTACCTGATGGGGTTGGATAACTTAGAGAAGCTTTGCCTCAGAGACACTGAAGTAGTTGATAAGGAACTGGAGCATCTGGAGGAACTGGATAACTTGCAGAGGCTCAGTCTTTGGCGCACTGATATAACCGACAAGGGACTTGTGCATCTGAAAAAATTGGATAACCTGCAGAGGCTTAGCCTCTGGAACACCGAAATAACCGATGCAGGATTGAAGCATCTGAAAGGTCTGGGGAACTTGCAGGAACTGGATCTCAGATATACAAACATAACTGGCACAGGGTTGAGGCACCTGAACGGTTTGGAAAGCTTGCAGGAGTTGGATCTCAGGTACATCTGCCTTAGCCGCAAAGAATCGGATTCCCTGAGAGACGTGGATAAAGACATAAACATCAAGTACAACTGCGTGACTGAAGCAGATGTCAGTATACTGACAAAGGGAAAATGGGAAACCGGTGAGAGGCAATTTAAAGCAGAAACCATCTCGGTGTCCTACCGCGCTGAACTTTCCCCCGCGCAACGGGCCAGAATGACTGGAAGGTCGGTTTATCACGACCGTGATGAGGAAGTGGTTGTGGTGGTCGATGAAAAAGGGGAGATCGTAAAGAGAGTCAAGGCGGAAGATGCGAGGGTCATCGTCAATAGATACACCGAGGATTTTTTGGTGGCGCATACCCCAGGAGTGGGCGAAAAAACAACCGTAAAGGTGTTTGACCGAAGAGGAGATCTGAAATTGGACATAGAAGTGGACATAAGGCCTGGTTTTAGGGAACGGATAGTCGGAACCCTGGATAACGCAGTGATTACCCGCCCTTTTGCTTTTGGACCTGTTGGTACCAAGTACACAATCTATCGATATGACCAAGAAGGGAAGCAGACTTTGACCCAACACCCAGGTAATATTCTAGTAGATGCATGTATAAATGGCAATACAATTTGGACTCGGAGAGGTTTTGGAGCAAGTTGTCTTACAAGATATGACTCAAGGGGGGCTGTTCAGTATGAATACAGTTTTCCAGAAAACCAGGCAAATTATAGACATTTTGTTTCTCGCGATGGAAGACACCTTTTGACCTGCTATCGGCCGGAAGACGAAAGACACAGACACAACTACACGCTGCATATTGAAGGACGGGGTCCTGTTGAGTGGGAGGGGAGAAGGGCTTTCGGAAGGAGACCACACCATCCTGTACTATTCCGGGATGACGAAGAGATGCTTTTCTACCGGGATACCCAGGGGATCAAGGCTTATGATTACGATGGTAACAGGATATGGACGGCACATCTTCCAAACAGGCACAGCACATACTCGCTTGCGATCCACAAAATCGGCGATCGTTCCGTCCTCTCAAGTTATGAGGTGAAGGATGGAGTTCCGCGTATAGCCCATTACAGCCTGCCAAATGGCTTCCGACTCGGCATAACCGATCTGAGCGAATATATAGATATGGATGAATACGGAGATGAACTCGATCGCGTTCCTGGCCGCTTTTACGCGGATGCCGAAGGGAATGTTAGCATCCCCATTTCCGATGCTTATGTAATCGTTCGGTTTGACAGCAGAGAGCAATAAGGCAGGATAGGTGGTCAGGAAAAGAACATAGGGGGCGTAGGTATGCAAGCGGTAGAACGCACTAGGCTACCGATACGTCCGAGGACGACCGCATTACCGGCGATTCGCGGAACGCGACTCAAACCAGAACGATATCTATCTGGTCATCAAGTGCTCCGCGGCAAGGGTCGTGGATATTTCCGCCGGCGTCTCCGGTCCCAGTCGGAACTCGGCGCTTGCCCGGCTCCCGTCCGGCAGACGTGCATGGATTCGGTATTCACCGTGAAACCCGGAGAAACGGACGGTGCCGGTCCGATTGGTTCGCAGCCGTTCATGGGTGCGCCACTGCTGATTGACCAGCCGATACAGCTCGAGGAAAGCCGGGCGCGGCTCGTATTGTTCGTCCAGCAACCCGATGTTAGACTGCCAATTGTGCGGTCCGAACCCCCAGAAATTCACTCCGTCCACGTTGGGGTGGCTGTATAGCACGGTCAGGAACCGGCGCAGGTAATCCGCCTGCCGTTCTTCATTCCATTCTCCTTCCAAAACTGAGCCCTCGATTTTTCCGGCGTATGATATCCCGGTTTCGGTCACCCGCACCCGCATATTCCTGGCCTGGTACAGATCCAGCACTTCGTATATGGTACGCGGGTCCCACCAAGTACCGAATGGTCGGTGGGCATGGACTCCGAAATAGTCGACTCTTGCTCCCTGCCTTTGCAGCTCCTCCACCGAGTCCCAGCCACGCATCAGGTCCCGTAGCCGTCGGGCTCCCTGGCGGCTGGAATAGAAGCGTGCGCAGTGGCTGACTCCAAGCTGTGCATCCGGCAATTTTTCCTCGAACATTTCGAATACGGGCGCAGCCAGAGATTGCAGGCGTCGTTCATTGACTATCTGCCAGAGTGAAATCCGGTCGCCATAGCGTTCGATCAGGTCTTCGGCATGGCGCAGCAGAGCCGCCTGTTGTTCGGCCGGTGTCCTGTTCCGCAGCCAGGGTGGTTCGTATCCGGTGACAAAATGAAATTCAATGGCCACTTGATGCTGTACAGCCCACTCGACATATCGATCCAGAGCCTCCATGCCGCGCTGTCCCTCCACCGGCTCGATGGTCGCCCACTTGGCGGAGTAGGGGATCACCGAATAATTGAAAACTTGCAGGAACATCTCGAGTTCCCTCTCATGTACCAGCGGCGCTTTGAACTCGCGCGAGTGGGCGGCCGGTTCGGCGAAATGGTTGAGGGACGAACCAATATGAAAATCCCGGCCGGTCTGCTGCACCTCGACTTGGGTATGGGGCAGCGGATTTCCCTCCGGGGCCAGCACCCGCAGGGTCAGCTTGGAAGTGCGATAACGGTCCAGGTTTGGTTTCACCACCTCGACCATGAATCTCTCCTGCTCCAGCCAGTCTTCAGGGTCAATGGCATTGTCCGGCGGCTCGGGCAGGGGTGGCGGCGGCGGACGTTCGGGGCGACAAAGCATCCAGGCTTCGTTTTCGGCCACTCGCACCAGCGGCATTTGGGGGTCATTGGGCAGAACCAAATAATCCGCCCCCCAGGTCTCTGCCGCCTGCATCCACTCAGCGGCAGTGTAGTCGCTGGTTGTATCAGGCTCCAGCGCCGCCATCCTCTGACTCCAAAGCACGGCGAATTCCGGATCGAAAAACTGCTGGGTGCCGTCTCGCCACTCGCCGACAATGGCCCGTCTGGAACCGAGTCGGAATCCGCTCTGGCGAGTCGGTGTCAGGATCATCGCGTCCAGAGGCGTGTGGCGGCGGGTCTGCCGCTGAATGTCCTGCCAGTGATCCGGAACCGTCGTTGTTTCGGACCGGAAGAACAGTCCGCCCGCCATAAGGGACAGCGCACCCAGCGGCAGCAGCCATCGGTAGTATCCGGACCAGCGAGTGGAAAAAACCGCCACCGCGATGGCCGCCAGCCAGAGGACGGACTCGACGGCGGGCGCCGATGCCAGAGCAGGCTGCCAAAAACCAGTGTGCAAGTGAATGTCGGAAAGGGTGACCACCACCACAGCCGAACCGACGACCAATGCCTCGCCCGGGGCAAGCCGCCTGTTCGCGCAGCCGAGCCAGGCGGCGAGCAGCAGCGCCGGCGCCGCCAGCGGCCGACCGAAAGGAAGCCAGACAATCGCGGCGAACAGCAGAGTTGCAATGATAATCGGAAGGCGAACAGCGGGCCTGAACTCCGGTCCTGGCCGAAGGTGGAGGTCCGCCGCACGCACGGTCAGCAGCAGAGCCACCACCACGACATAGCCGGAAATCCGAAAAAGCTGCGCCCGCATAATCAAAGGAACCGGAACCAGCTCGGAGCCAAGCCAGCCGACGGCCATCAGAGCCGCTGCCGCCGCCAGCCATGGATCGGTGTGCCGGCTGTTACCCCCGGCCAGGCCTCGGGCCAGTGCCGCCCAGCCGATCCATAAGGCAAACAACCCGACCGTCGGGTCGCCGACTCTCCACCATGTGGAACTGAAAACATGATGGGCCGAGCGCAGCTCGACCAAAGCTATCCATTCCGCGTCGAACCCCCCCGAACTTCGCCACAGCGGCCAGGCCATGGGCAGAGCCAGCAGAATGGCCGCGCCAAGACCGCACAGGAACCGCCTGCGTGGCAAAGTGCGCAGCCGCCATAACGCCCAGGCTCCCGTAAGTGCCGCCAAATAGGCGGCGGTAAGCAAATGAATATTGACCAGCAGGCCGACCATTGCCAGCGCCGGGACAATCCTCTGCCGCACCAGCAAATTCAGTCCGACCAGGGATAATGCAAAAGCCAGGCTGGTATGGGAGAACGCCAGCGGGTTCAACGGGGATTCGGCCAGGCCGAACAGAGACAGCCCCACCAGCGGTATCAGGATCAGGCAGGGCAGACGGGTGTCCGGCCAAATTCCGCGAACCAGGGCGATCATGGCTGCAAATGTCAGCCAGGTAGTCAGTATATGGGCTGTCGCCAGAGCTGTTGGCACGTCCGCCGAAACCGGCAGCAACCAGGCGAAGACATGAAAAAACCAAGTGGAAAAAAGCGGCAGGGTCTCCACCATCAAGTCACCGTGAAAGAGCAGCGGGTCGCGCAGAAACTCGATGAAGACAATATGCAAAGCCTGATTGCCGACCCCGACCGGCAATCCCGCCAGCAGTATGCGCAAGAGCGTGGCAAACCCGGCGATCAGCAGCTCGACCCCGCTGAGCGGAAGGTTTTTGCGTATGGCAAGATTGATATTCTGCATAGCCTGTACTATATTAACGACTTCATGAAAAGGCCACCGCTAAAATTCAACCGATTTC
>SLNM01000120.1 GCA_007133055.1 Lentisphaeria bacterium | reverse complement strand
TCCTTGACCCGAATAGTGAACTGGGCGATGTAGTCCTCGCGGCTGTAGTCCTTGTTCAGGACATCCTTGAAGAGTTTCTTCAGATCCTCGTAGCAGGGGATAAAGCCGGTCGGCGTTTCGATCGCATCGACATCGCCGTTGACCCGCAGCTCCATCCACTTCACCCAGACATGCTTGTCGCGCACGCCGTTGAGGAACTTGCCGTCCGGCCCGCGCAGGAAGTAGTTGGTGCCGAAAATCATCGGCTTGTCGGTCAACTTCTTGCCGAAATCAAGATTGTTCCGGACATATTTGCCGAGCGGAATGGCGACGAAGTCCTGAATGCTCATCAGGTTGATTTCCGGGACGCCTTCCTTGCCGATGGTGGCGAAGGTGGTCTCGGTCTCGAGCGCCGCGCCGTAGGCGACGATGCCGTGATCCCAGTCGAAGCTCTGCTGGATCGGCACATACGCCTTTGCGTCCCGGCCACCGTACATGATGACCTTTAGGGCTACACCATCAGGGTTGGTCAGTTCGGAATCGCAGTTGGACAGGGCTTCCAGGGCAACCGCATAACGCCCGTTCTTGTGGGCGCACGGAATTTCCTTGCCCTCGGCATCCTTCATGCCTTAATGCCATTGGCCGACGAAATTCTCGCCGTCCTTGGGAATTTCCTCGCCCATGCCCAGCCAGTAGGGGCGGCCATCCTTGACCAGCACGTTGGAGAAGATCACTTCACCGGGCTTGGTCAGCACATCCCAGATCGCCGGATCGCCTTCTGCGCTGACGTTCTGGATGATGCCGAAGATGCCGGATTCGGCATTGACGGCCATGCACTTGCCGTCCAGGGCGCGAAAATAGGCGATGTCGTCGGCCATGATGGTTTCGCCCGGGAGCATGGCGGTCGAGGTCTTGCCGCAGGCGCTGGGGAAGGCGCCGGCCATGTAGGTTTTGCGACCGTCCGGACCATGCACGCCGGAGATGAACATATGCTCGGCCAGCCAGCCTTCGCGGTCGGCTTTGCGAATAGTCAGTCGCAACGCCAGCTTCTTGAGGCCGACAGTGTTGCCGGCATACTGCGTGTTGACGCTGTAGACCGTGTCGGTGGTGTAGTCAATGTAAATGCGCTTGTTGGGGACATCAACGCTGGTCATGCGCTCGTCCACCTCGCCGCTCGAGTGCATGGTTGCGAAGAACTCGGCTTTTTCGCCCAGGCGTTTGAATTCTTCGTAGCCTCGGTTGTAAAGCAGATTGAGGGCGTGCGAAACATAATAGGAGTCGGTGCATTCGACGCAGGGAATGCTGAATTCCGAGTTTTTGGGGCCAAGGGTCATGAACCGCACGATCATGGTGCGTCCGCGCATGGAACCCTTGAGCAGGCCGCGAACCTCGCTCAGACCAGCTTCCCGTTCGCACTGGTTCAGCGATTCGCTCAGGCTGTCGTCTTTGGGCACCAGGTACCTGGTGACTTCGCGGTCGCGCCCCTGGTCTTCCGGGCCGTCGAAATGAATCGTATGACCGGGAATATCAAGTTCGCTTTCCTCTCCCAGCTTGATCGCCATTTTGCGCGTATGCTCGATATCCGCATCCGAGTCGGAGCTGACCCAGACACTGTCGGGCTCGCACACAGTGATGGCGTCGCAGACAAAGGCGTGCAGCTTGCGATTGTCGATGGCTGTCAGCCTTTCGTAGCTTTCCTTGTCCAGTTTGGATTGCAGAAGGTTGTTGTCGATGTTCATTGTCTGTTCCTTTCTTGTTTTTTTGTTTCCTGAGACATTATGCTGTAATCAGCAAAACTGTTTGTCCTCGTCGTCTTTCACAATGTTTTTCCGGCGAGCAATTGCAATGCCTGCAAATATTTATCCCGGGTTTTTTCGACCACATCGTCCGGCAGGATCGGGGCCGGCGGTTGTTGGTTGAACTTGATGTCAGTTAGGTAGTCGCGCACGAATTGCTTGTCCAGGCTGGGCGGATTGGCGCCTGGGCTGTATTGTTCCGCCGGCCAGAACCGACTGGAGTCGGGGGTGAGGATTTCATCGATCAGCAAAATTTCTCCGTTTTCCTGCCGACCGAATTCGAATTTGGTGTCGGCGATGATAATGCCGGCCTTGGCGGCGCGTTCGGCGCCGGTGCGATAAATGTTCAAAGTCAGGGTGCGCAGCGTTTCCGCGGTTTCGCGGTCAGTTAGTTCAACCATTTTTTCAAAGCTGATGTTTTCATCGTGCTCCCCCTGTTCCGCTTTGAAAGCGGGAGTGAAGATCGGCTCTTCCAGTTGGTCGGCCTGGCGATAGCCGGGTTTGAGCGGAATTCCGCATACGGTTTGATTCTGCTGGTACTCCTTCCAGCCGGAGCCAACCAAATAACCTCGGGCTACGCATTCCGCCGGGATGACCGTGGTTTTTCTCACCAGCATTGATCTGCCATCCAAATCGGCGGCCGCCGCCTGCACAGAGACCGGATACTGGTTTACATCCGCAGTGACAAGATGATTGTCGACTTCTTTTATGAAGTCCAACCAGAAAAGACTCATCTGGGTGAGAACTTTGCCCTTGTCCGGAATACCGTTGGGCATGACACAGTCGAAGGCGCTGATGCGGTCAGTTGCCACCAGGAGAAGATAATCGCCCAAATCATAGATGTCCCGGACTTTGCCGCGGCGTGGTTCCGGCATGCCGGGGATACTGCTTTCCAGCAAGGAACGATTATGGTCGTAGCGCATTCTGCAATCCTTTCAACGCACTTGTTAAATAAAAAAACGCCTCCACGGGAAGCCCGCTCAGCGTTCTACTGAGGCTGTTCCGAAGACCCATTATGCGACAAGTTAACTTGCCGCAAGCAGCTCTCCGGCAACAAGCCTATGTAATATAATCAACAATTTTCCTTTTGCAAATGATTGAGAATAACTGCCAGCATAATCAATGGCTGATCGCCGATTGCTTCGACCGCATGGCCCGATTCGCTGGTCAGAATAGTGTCCCCGGCACGCAGGATTACCTCCTGGTCATGGTCCATCATTTTGGCCTGCCCGCTGATTACAACAAAAACTTCGGCCTCCCCCAGGTGTTCGTGAAAGCCGATGCCGCATTCGGGTTCAATGGTCAGTCTTGCGAAAAGGCGGGCCCGGTGCTCCATCTCCTCAGGCTGCCACAGGTGTTCGATTTTTATTTTACCCTGGCCGCCCCGCATGTTCTCCCGCATCTCGGTTCTGTAACTGCCTTCGCGCCTGATCATGCTGTTGTTCTCCCATTGTACTTGCTACAGAGAATTGCGAAATGTGCGAATCGAGCCAATTGTAGGTTGGGAATCTGTCCCGACCAGGCTCGATTCGCTTGGGCGAGACGGATTCTCGCCCTACGAAATCTGCATTTCGCAATTCCCTGTTCTTACTAATGCGGCGGGGGGCGCTTGCGTGCCATCAGCGGCGCCAGCGGCGACCGCCGCTGCTGGAGGAGGCGCGCAGGGCGCGGGACAGAGTATCCATCTCCTGCAGCATTACGCCGGTGCCTTTGACCACGGCGGAGATTGGCGAATCGGCAATCACCACTGGCAGGCCGGTTTCCTCCGACAGCAGACGGTCGAGTCCGCGCAGCAGGGCGCCGCCGCCGGCCACCACAATGCCGTGGTCGATGAGGTCGGCCGCCAATTCCGGCGGACATCGTTCCAGTGTCATGCGCACAGCCTCAACCACTTTGGTAACCGGTTCCATCAGAGACTCTCGAATCTCCTCGGAGGACACTTGTATGCTCTTGGGCAGGCCACCCATCAAATCACGGCCCTTGATTTCCATGTCCACCTCCTCGTCGAGCTTGTAGGCGCTGCCGATGTCAATTTTTATTTGCTCGGCGCTTCGTTCCCCGGTCAATACGCTATAGGCTCGTTTAAGGTACTGGATGATGGCTGCGTCCATGCTGTCCCCGCCCGTTTTAATGCTACGGGACTCGACGATTCCGGCCAGAGAAATCACCGCCACTTCGGTGGTGCCGCCGCCGACATCGACGATCATGTGCCCTGACGGTTCCTGGACTGGAATGCCGACCCCGATGGCTGCGGCCATCGGCTCCTCGACCAGGTGGACTTCGCCCTCGCGGGCGCCGGCCCGCTCGGCGCTCTCAATAACCGCCCTGGTCTCCACCTCGGTAATGCCCGAAGGCACCGCCACCAAAACTCTTGGCTTGACCAGCTTGCTTTGCCCGCGGGCGCGTCGTATGAAGTAGCGAAGCATTTCCTCGGTGATCTCAAAGTCGGCAATCACACCGTCCTTGAGCGGACGGATGGCGCGAATGTTGCCCGGTGTCCGGCCCAGCATGCGTTTGGCCTCCAAACCAACGGCCAGCACTTTGTTGGTCTCAGTTTGAATCGCCACTACCGAGGGTTCCTCGAGCACAATGCCGTTGTCCCGCACATAAACCAGGGTGGTTGCGGTGCCCAGGTCAATTCCGATGTCGTGGGAGAAAAAATTAAGAGCACGCTTGAAGTATGAAAACATAATATCGGCTCTTTCTCTTTGGAGTTTTGAAAATATTGAAATAACAGCGCATGGCCGAATTCGCCTGGATTAATCAGGCCAGTTTATGCGCCGCCAGCCTGAATTGCCGTCCGCAGGGTCAATAATTCAGACTGGAAAGCAGTATATATGAGTTTAATCATAATGCAACTTCTATACTGTCTGTCCTGTTCTTTCATCTATCCGGTCATCGCGTGTCACCGTGTGAATCCGCGATTCTGCATGAGCAGCCATAGAAAGAAGGGCCCGCCAAGCAGCGCTGTGATAATGCCGACGGGCAGGACTGCGGTAGTAAGTATGGTTCGCGAGATCAGGTCGCAGACGATTAAAAAGGTTCCGCCTCCCAGGATGACGGCAGGGGTTAGCCAGCGGTGGTCGCTGCCAATGGTGAGCCGGCAAATGTGCGGCACCATCATCCCGACAAACCCGATCGGGCCGCACAGGGAGACAATCCCTCCGACCATCAGGGAGGCGGCGAAAAAAATCAGACGCTTGACCCGCCTGACCGCCACACCCCGGCTAATCGCCAAATCATCGCCGGTCAGCAATAAATTAAGCTCATGACTTAAGGTGAGTATGATAACCGCCCCGGCGCCGACGAAGACAAGGAGGTTCAGCACCGGCCGGTAGCCGTCAGTTTCCAGGGAGCCCATCATCCATCGCATCATGGCGAATGAATGCTGCGCCTCGAACAGGTACTGGATAAAAAGAATCAGGCTGGAGAAGAAAAAAGAGACCGCCACCCCCGCCAGCAGCAGGGTGGCGCTGGAGAACCCGCCGCGCCATCGAGTTATTCCGTAGACCAGAAACAAAGTGCCCAGGGCGCCGGCAAAGGCGGCCATGGAACCGGCGGAGACACCGAGCATGGAAAGCGTGAAATCAAGCGCTGACCAGTGCCCGGAGCCGGCAACGCTGCGCCCAGCCCAGCCAAGAGCACCGAGAATCGAGCCGAAGCGGATGAACAAGGCCGTGCCCAGCGAGGCGCCGCTCGAAACGCCTAGTGTGAAAGGGGTAGCCAGGGGGTTGCGAAACATCCCCTGAAAAGCCATCCCGCTGACCGCCAGGCCACCGCCCGCCAGAAAAGCCACCAATACTCGCGGTACTCGGAGCTGCCAGAAAATATCCCGCTCCAAGGCAAACTGCCCATCCCTCAGCATGCGCGGTGAAATGAAGCGCTCTCCCAGCATCGGACCGGAAAACAGAGCCGTCAAGGCGAGCCCGGCCAGGATGAGAAGAAGAATGGTTCTTTGTTTGCTGGAGCTGGCGGCAATCATTTTAGACAAACTGTATTAATCAGGCTGGTGTCGTGTCACGCTTCAAACGTCGCATTGGTCAAAACTTGCCTGCATCCAAAATAGTCCCATCCAATGCAACTTTTGAAGCGTGACACGACACTAGTGGCTGGAGTGTAGTACTGTACTGTCTGACAGATGGCAAGGCAAACAATGATGGGAATGCAATGGCAATGCTTCTGCTGTTAAATTTGTTCCCATTCGCGCGGATTGGCATCCATTCGCGGTTCAAAATCTGCCCCCGTCCCTTTTTCACACCCTCACAATTACCCATTTTGCGCATTGCCTATTTTGGGTAAATGCGTGCTTTCATCGCGCGGTATGAGTCCAGCCTTCAAGCTGTGCGTTCCGAGTTCCCGAGGGGCAGGCTGAAGCCTGTACTCAAACGGGGTAGCTGAATATCATGCCGGTTGGCCTGTCTGCGTGCGACGCACAGTGCGAATCCACGATCACGGACAAGAATCGTCCGCCGCAATCGTTTTGTGATTGTTGGTTTCAAGTGATGCCTTTTTTTGCACTGTTCTGAATCATGTGATATAGTAATGATGCTTTGATCAGAAAAGCCATTCGCATGGCGCATGCGCCGTAATGCGTCAGTTGTAGTATATCAAAATCGGGGTTAAGCTATGAATATCTTCACTGACCTGCATCCTCCGATGGTGGCCGGGCAATTCTATCCGTCCGCCCCGTCGGAACTGGCGGCGACGTTGGAACGGGCGCTGTCCCTGGC
The DNA here is from genome assembly GCA_007133055.1 of Lentisphaeria bacterium. Taxonomy (GTDB): domain Bacteria; phylum Verrucomicrobiota; class Lentisphaeria; order Oligosphaerales; family PUNB01; genus SLNM01. The sequence continues at coordinate 1,406 of SLNM01000120.1, read as the reverse complement.
GCCGGCGGATGCGGGCGGCAGAGTGCGTGCTTTGCTGGTGCCGCACGCCGGTTATTTCTTTTCCGGCGATACGGCGGGTTGCGCCTACGGATTGCTGACCAGGATCAGTGCCCGGTATGAGCGGGTTGTGGTGTTGGCTCCCGCTCACAGCGTTCCCTTTCGCACCATTGCCATTGGCTCCTACCGCGCTTATCAAACGCCGCTCGGCGAAATCCCGGTCGATCAGGATATTTGCCGGCAACTGGCCGACGCCTCGCCCCTGTTCTCCCTGCGTCAGGACGCGCATCGCCGGGAGCATGCTTTGGAAGTGCAACTGCCTTTTTTGCAGACAGCACTGGCTGACACCGCTCTGGTTCCGCTGGTCTGCGGGCAAGTTGAGTCGCACCGTCTGCAACCGGCTGCCCAAGTCCTGGCCGATCACTTGTGGCATCCAAGCAACCTATGGGTGATCAGCAGTGATTTCACTCACTATGGCTCCGCCTTCGGGTATCTGCCCTTTGCCGAGGACATCCCTGAGAATCTGCGACAATTGGATCTCGGTGCCGTGGACATGATCAAAGAGAAAAATCCGCGCGGATTTATCGAGTATTTAGACAGAACCGAAGCCACAATCTGCGGAAGCGTTCCGATCAGTCTTTTACTGTTCGCACTGAAGACGGTCGGAGCCGACAACATTGAGCCGAAGCTGCTGGACTACACTCGCTCGGGCGACCGTACCGGCGACTACCATCACTGCGTCAGCTATGTCAGCATGAGTTTTGTTGAGCCATGAAGAGAAACGATGAACTGTTGTCGCGGGAGGAGGGTGAATTGCTGTTGCGCATTGCTCGGCGGTCCATCGAGGACAGGCTGGGCGGAAGACGCTTCTCTATTCCGCCCGAACTGCCGCCGGCCTTGCTCCGGGCTGGTGCATGTTTTGTGTCTTTGCATCGTGGTCGTGACCTGCGCGGCTGCATTGGCAGCCTGGAATCGACGGAGCCTTTGTGGCGGAACGCAATGAGCAATGCGGTCAGAGCCGCCTTCAGCGACCCCCGATTCCCGCCTCTGGCTCAGGATGAACTGGCCCGGGTTGACATCGAAATATCGGTGCTGACCCCGGCGCGTGAAATCGGTGATCCGGCGGAGTTTCAAGTGGGCCGGCATGGCATTATCCTGGCCAAGGGCGGACAGCGGGCGGTCTATCTGCCGCAGGTGGCGGTCCAGCAGGGCTGGGGCAGGGAAGAGACCCTTGATCATTTGGCCGGCAAGGCGGGGCTGCCGAAAGACGCATGGCGCCAGCCGGATGCACGTCTGCAAGTGTTCGAGGCCAGGGTTTTCAGAGAGATACCGGAGCGCAAAGGCAATGCAAGTTAAAAGATTCAGGGGATACTGTACCATAAAACTAAAGTTTTCCCGTTTTTCTGAAC
>SLNM01000152.1 GCA_007133055.1 Lentisphaeria bacterium | reverse complement strand
CGAGACCGTTGCGAAGCAACAGAGGCTGTCCGTAGGATAGCAGCGAAGCGGCAATCTGTCTCGCCCAAGCGAATCGAGCCTGGTCGGGACAGATTCCCAACCTACAATTGGCTCGATTCGCCTATTTCGCAATTCCCTACTGACGCGTTACGGTTGTGATGGGTCAGTTCGCGATGTTCGGTTTGCGGATTATGGTAGGTGACACCGATTAATCGGGAGCGATTGAAGCGAAGGCGAGGCGATGAGAGGGCGGGGCGGTGTACCTGATTTGTGCATGAACACTGATGGGATTGCAGGTTTTCAATTGTCATTTGCAGGAGAGATGAATAATGCCTTTTGATCGTGGTTCTGTGACTTTTTCTGTTTTTCATTTGCCGCAGGAGCTGCCGGACGATGCGCTGGCGCGGTTGCAGCGGCAGTCGGCCGGGCCTCTGGAGCGTATCAAGGACGAGCCTGAGTGGGGCTGGGTTGGCAATCCTCACTTGCTGGAGACTCGGATTGACGAGCAGACCGCCTATTCCGGCGGGCGCCTGCATTTGGGGCTGCGACAGGCTCAGCGCAAGATACCGGCTGCTCTGCTGCAGGCGGAGTGTCGGATGCAGGAGCTGCTGCGCATGGCGGAGGACAAGCTGGAGTTTCTCAATGCGCGCGCGAAAAAGGAGATCAAGCAGGATGTCATTGACCGGCTGCTTCCTGAAATGCCGCCGCAGTTGACCGGAATCCCCTTTGTCGTCGATCAATCGGAGCAGCGCCTGTACTGCGGGGCGGTATCGCAGAAGCAGTTGGACCAGTTCAGTCTATGTTTCAGCGACACCTTTGGTTTCACTCCGGTTCAGATCACCCCGGAGGAGGCGGTGGCGATGCAGTTTGGCATCACGGCCGAGTCGCTGCCGCGGCTGAACTTTTCCCCCGAGCAGCCTGATCATATGGTCGGTGGTACCATTGGTCAGGATTTTCTGACGTGGCTGTGGTATTTCACGAGTACCAATCATGGCGCTTTGCCGAAAACTCGACTGGGCGAATTTTTTTGCATGGTCGACGGGCCTCTGCTGATGGTTGACGAATCGGAGAACGACCGTGGGGCGCGTGAGACATCGATTCGCAAGGGGCTGCCGACTCAGAGCATGGAGGCGCAAACGGCATTGCGCACCGGCAAGAAGCTGCGCCAGGCCAGGATTCTGTGCGGCCTGGGGCAGGCGGGCGCGGTTGCCGCCGGCCAGCCGGCGGACATTGGCTGGGAGGTGACCCTCGACGCTGATCAATTTGGGTTTCGCTCGCTGAAACTGCCCGAGGGGGAGGCAATGGATGCCGACAGCGTTTTCGAGGAGAGACTGGGCTATGTGCAGACTTTTCTGGAGTTGACTTTCGGCCTTTTCGGCCGTTTTATTGCTGAAATCCGGGACGATGACAAGTTTATGCGTCTTCAGCAGGAGGTCCAGTCCTGGGTAAAAAAATGGCCGGGAAGTAAAGCGGGCGACGGGGCTTCCGCCGAAGATGAGGGGTAGGTCGGGAGCAAGCCGAAGATTGACAAAGCCTGATTCCATGAAAGCAATGCGGGAGTAGCGAATGTGCGGGATAACGGCAGTATGGGGTGAATCTGACAAGGCACTGACAAAATCGATGATGCAGAGCCTGGTTCATCGGGGGCCGGACGGTCAGGGCGTTGGGGCCTGGGAGAAGGGGAGCTTGGGACATCGCCGTCTGGCAATCATCGATCCGGCAGGTGGGAAGCAGCCGCTTTACAATGAAGATCAGCGGCTTGGGTTGGTGGCGAACGGCGAGATTTATAATTTCGCCGAGTTGAAGGACCGTTTGATCCGGCGAAGGCATCGGTTCGCCACTGCCAGCGACAGTGAAGTGGCGGTGCATTTGTATGAGGAGCATGGCGAAGACGAGCTTTCCTGTTTGGACGGCATGTACGCCTATGCTCTGACCGATGGCATAGATTTTATGGCGGTCCGAGACCCGGTCGGGATCAAGCCGTTATACTACGGGAAGAGAGGGGAAAGCCTGGTTTTCGCTTCGGAGTTGAAGGCGTTGGCCGGCCGGGTCACAGAAGTAAAGGAATTCCCCCCGGGTAGTTTCTATCACAGCCGCTCCGGACTGCGCAAATATCGATCTCTTCCCAGGGCCAGGCCTGCGGCTGCAATGACGCCAGCCCAGGCCTGCCGACAAGTTCGCCGAACCCTCGAGGAGGCGATTGACAAGCGGTTGATGAGCGATGTGCCGCTGGGCGCTTTCCTGTCCGGTGGCCTGGACAGCAGCATCATTGCCGCCGTGGCCAGGAGCAGGATGAAGGAACTGCACACGTTCGCCGTCGGCATTGAGGGAAGTCGCGATTTGCAGGCGGCGCGAATGGTGGCCGAACACATTGGCAGTATCCATCACGAACATGTGTTTACAGTGCGGGAAATACAGGAAAACCTGCCGGATATTGTCTATTCACTCGAGTCCTTCGATCTGGATTTAGTGCGCAGTGCGATTCCCTGCCATTTTGTTTCACGACTGGCCGCCGGGCATGTCAAAGTAATCCTGACCGGCGAGGGTGCCGATGAATTGTTTGGCGGCTATGCCTACTACAAGGATTTTGACGACACCATGCCTTTGCACGAGGAGCTGTATCGCAGTGTGTGCAGCCTGCACAATGTGAATTTGCAGAGGGTGGACCGCTTGACCATGGCTCATTCGATCGAAGGCAGAGTGCCATTTCTGGATTTGGCCATGATTAAGCTGGGACAGCGTATTCCGACGCACTTGAAAATACGTCGCGACCAGAGGAGCGGAAAGCGCATTGAGAAATGGGTGCTGCGTAAGGCATTCGAGGATTTGCTGCCGCCGGAGATAGCCTGGCGCGACAAGGAGCAGTTCGACGAAGGCAGCGGCAGCGCAGACGTTCTGCCGCACATTGGCGAGCATTTCATGCCGGCGGCAGAATTTGCCGGGTATGCCGCCCGGCATCACCGTGACCATCTGCGCAGTCATGAGGAGGGTGTATACCACAAGCTGCTTTGCGGCGGATATCCGGATGCGGAAGCCATTCTGGCCAATGTTGGTCGTTGGCAGCAGGGTCGTCTTGGCGGATTGCCCGCCTGATCTGTCGAAAACCAATATGTCGGATTATTCATCCTTGCAAGGGGAGCAGAGCAACAATGGACCGGGTGGAAAAAGATGCCCTGGGCGAGCGATTGATTGAACGAGGAGTGCTTTACGGGGTTCATACCAGTCGCGCCATGGAAAACTTCCCTTTCCTCCGGCGCCCGGTTCCAAGTGTGCTGGTTCGTGCGTACGGGCTGGTTAAGAAGGCGTGCCTGCAAACCTGCGCCGAATTGAACTGCTGGCCGGACTCGCCGGCCAAGGTTGAGGCGATGCTGCAATCGTGCAGCGAGATGAGCGAAGGCCTGCTGGACCAGCACATAATGGTTGATTTGATGCAGGGCGGCGCCGGCACCAGCCTGAACATGAACGTCAATGAGGTGCTGGCCAATCGTGCGTTGCAGTTGCTGGGGCGCAATCCCGGCGATTACGAGCAAATTTCCCCTCTGGACGACGTTAATCGCTACCAGTCGACCAACGATACTTTTCCCACCGCTCTGAAGTTGGCGGCCATCTATGAATTGCACAGGCTTGAGCAATCGGTGGTGGATTTGGGGGAGGCTTTTCGGGACAAGGAGAAGGAGTTTGCGGACATTGTCAAAGTGGGTCGCACGCAATATCAGGATGCAGTGCTTACTACCCTGGGTCGGGAAATGGGCGCCTACGCCGAAGCTTTGGCGCGGGATCGCTGGCGGCTCTACAAGTGTGTCGAGCGTTTGCGGGTGGTCAACCTTGGCGGCACCGCCGTTGGCAGCGGACTGGCGGCTGAGCGCAAGTATATTTTCCGGGCTACGGACCATTTACGCCAGCTCAGCGGCGTAGCTTTGGCGCGCGCCGAAAACTTGTTTGAAGCCACCCAGAACCTGGATGTCTTCATCGAAGTCAGCGGTATCCTCAAGGCGTGCGCGGGCTCGCTGTTGAAGATATGCTCCGACCTTCGCCTGTTATCGAGTGGCCCGAATGCCGGGCTGGGCGAGGTTATACTGCCGCCCCGGCAGGCGGGCTCTTCGATCATGCCGGGAAAGGTGAATCCGGTGATTCCCGAGGCGGTCAGCCAGGCGGCTATGCAAACGATGGGCAATGACATGGTGATCGCTCACGCTTGTGCGTCAGGCAGTTTGGAGCTCAATGCATTCCTGCCCCTGGTCGCCGCCAATTTGCTCGACAGCCTCGACCTGCTGACCACTGGCTGCGATATTCTCCACCACCATTGCGTAAGTGGCCTGCAGGCCAATGCAGACCGTTGCCGTGAGACGGTCGAGCATTCAACCTCGGTGTTGACCGCTTTAGTGGCGCGCCTGGGATACGAGGAATGCAGCCGCATCGCCGATGAGCTGGAAAGGGAAAAAACCAGCGTCCGCCGTATCGTAGTGGACAGCGGTCGGCTTAGCGAAGCGGAGTTTGATCTTCTGACCAGCTCCGCCGCTGTGTCTCGGCTGGGATTTGTACGTCAGGGCGAAGGGAAAGAAAGGATGGAACCTCCAAAATAGGAAGTGCATGCGCATGAGTGATCCGAAATAGTTCACGAGCCATCGACTGCGAGATGCCATATTATGTTTTGCCGGAATCAACAAGTTAGCTCAAGTGCTCGGCGGAAGGCTCCTGCTTCCAGGCGTGTTTGGAGTATTGCCTCCGCCTGGCCATGGCTCTTGTTTCCAGTCTATCCATTGGCACTGCTGGTGCCGGCCGGGCTGGGAGTGGAAGGGCGGTTCGAGATGGTCTTTCCGGCGGTGGTTGTCGGTGGTCTCTGCGGTTATTTGTTTTTGGTGCTGGGTCGCTGGCATACGGTGGGTGGCCGGGTCAATCGCCGGATTGGCCGTCTCCGTTTTGTCGCGCTGGCGACACCTGCGGTGGTGGCGCTGGTGTCTCTGCTGGCCGAGCGTTATTCGCTGTTGTCCATGGCCCATTTTTTGGCTTTTTTCTCGGTTCCCCTGTGGTTTGCCACGGCTCGGCGTGAGCTTGTTGCCCGGCACTTAGCCTGGTTGCTGGGAGGACTTTGGCTGATACACTCCCTTCATCTGGTGTTGGAGATTGCCCGGGGATTGCCGCCGCTGGGACTGGCCGGAGAACGTGGTCTGATGGTGGCGCTGTCGCTGGCACTGGCTCCCTGGGCCTGGGTGGCGGCGAGCCGCTGGCAGGAGCGGGATGAGCGGATTTCCGACTTTGTTCTCGGTCATGCTTTGCGACTGGCGGTGATCCTGGTGTCGGCCTGCGCACTGTGGTTCGGCCAGTCCCGGCTTGGATGGTGGCTGCTGGGCCTTTATCTTGTCTGGTTTCTGGTTTTTCGAATTTTTTCTTCGCACATTCGAGTCCTGGCGGTTACCATTTTGGTCTTCGGTTCGCTGGCGCTGGTCGGACAGAATCCACAATGGCTTCGGGGCTTGGACGAGGACGGAGTACGGTTGCATACCTGGCGCAGTTCTTTGGCCATGGTCGGCGACAATATACTGTTCGGGGTGGGAGCCGGCGGGTTTAGGCGCGCCTTCCCGCGCTATCGGTTGCCGGAGCAGACGGCGGCCCAGGCGGCGCCGCCGACCACCGAGCATCCGGACAATGAACTGTTGCATTTGGCGGCTTCGCTGGGGCTGCCGCTGGCGCTGCTGTGGTCTTTGCTGCTGATTCCACTGATCTTTCCTCCAGGTTTCGGCGGGGGTCTGTGGGCGGCTCATTTTTCCGCCTTTGTCCTGGTTGGGCATGGGATGTTCAATCAGGCCTTGTTTCGGTCGCCGACCGCATTGCTGGCTCTGCTCTGTCTGGGACTGCTGTGGCGGCCGCATGTGCATGCACGGGTGTCCTTGCCTGCTTGGCGTCAAGGATTGGAAGGGTTTCGCGGATTGCATCCGGCGCAGTTGATGGCGGCGGCGGGTCTGCTGATTCTCGCTGTTTTCCTGGGTTGCCGCGAGACCACTTTCCAGTGGCGGATGCGCCGGGCGGAGATGGCTGCTGCCGCGGGTGATTTTACGGCTGCCTACCAGGGTTATTTGCGGGCGGAGGCGGTCGGGCTGGGGCAGGTGGAGCCCCTGTTTTTGGCCGGCAAAACGGCGCTTGGTCCATTGGCGCGTCCGGAGGAGGCGAAAAAGTTACTGGTCCTTGCCGCCCAGCGTGAGCCTGACTACGGGCATTTGAACGCGCATCTCGGCTTGGCCTTTATGCGGCTTGGCCGGGAACGGGAGGCGCTGCCTTTCCTGCGCCGGGAGGCGGAATTTTTTCGGTATCAACCCGAGGCTCAGGACCATCTTCTGAACTGCAAACTGATGGTCGGCGAATATGCCGGTATTCCGGAGGTGGTCGAGCGGGCGGGCGTCGCCCGCAGGCGGGTTTTGCAGCACCATCGTTCGCAGCCGGAAACCCAGATGCTGGGCGAGCAGTGGATGCGGGCGGTGCAGCGCGAAGAAAGATGCGCCGCCCTTGCCTTGGCCGAACAGTTGACTGCGCCCGTGGTCAGCGGCGGGCACCTGCCAAACATGGAATGGACCGCCGAGGCGGTTGGCTTGAACCGGGATTTTTTTGGTCTCAGTTTCAAGTCGCCGGACGCAGACTACTGGCGGTGGTTGATTGACGATGACCGAACAAAGAACGCTGACTTGGACCAGGGCTTGTCCAGGGCGCTGCGACAAATCGAGGAATTGCGGGCCGATGGAGCTGAAGCGGGGTTGTTGCTGGGCGAGACCGGGCGGCCGCTGGCAATTCTGGCGGAACGCTCGGAAACGGTGCGGGTCATCCCGCTCGACAGAGAAATCCAGGAACAGTTGACCAAGGATGACCGGGGAGCGATTGTTTCCGATCAATGGCGTCGGGTGGTCGAGGCTCTGGGCTGGGAAGGGCAGGCTTTGCAGGTGGTGGTGCCGGTCACTCCCTGGGACGCGGCGGAAAGACATCGCGCGCTGGCTATGGTTCTGCGCGGACATGAGCTGCCGGTGTCAATGCCGCCGCCGCTGCCGCCGGCCTGGAGAGAAGATCGATGGAGGACTGTCTTGCTGTCTGAACTGCGCGCCGACGAGGAAGTTGCAGTGGCGGTAATGGTTTGGCGACCAGGGGTGAACAAATTACAGACCCGCCCTGTCAAAGAGGGCAGTCAAGAGCAGGCAGCGCCATGATCGCAGCCAATGACTAGCCTGAATAATTCATGAGCCATCTACTGCGAGGCGCCATTGCACGCAATCTCAACAACTTGCAACCGACACCGATCATTGCCGTACGTCAAGTACGCCGCGACCGGTTTACGGCCGCAAGCTGTTGATCTCGCGCACACTGGCACCTCTCGCTACGAAGTTCATGAATTAATCAGGCTAAGCGGTCGCGCCTTCGGTTGTCTTGATGGCGGACAGCTTGCGCATCAGGCGGGCTTTGTTGCGGTCGGCTTTCGCCTTGGAAATGGCATGCTTTTTGGCGGCCTTGTCAAAGACCGAAGTGCAGACGCGCAGAGCTTCCTCCGCCGCAGCCACATCCTGTTGCTCGACGGCGGCCAGGAAAGCCTTGCGGCTGGACTTGCACCGGGTTCTTCGCATTTGGTTGCGCAAACGGCGTTTGACATTCTGACGCAGGCGCTTCTTGGCTGACTGTGTGTTGGGCATGCTATGCTTCCTCTGTATGATTTTACTATGTTCAGTGATGAGAAATATTTTTTAACTGTAACGAAACGTAATATAAGCGACAACCGGCGCAAGGCAAATCAAACGAAAAAGGTGCCGCCATGGAGCCTAGGATTTATTTGTTCGACATGGACCACACTCTGATCGACAACGACTGCGATGTCAGTTGGAAGGAGTTTATGGTCGAGCGTGGCTTGGCGCCGTCCGACAGTCGGGAGACGGCAGCGCGCTTTTACCGGGACTATGCCGAGGATCGG
>SLNM01000149.1 GCA_007133055.1 Lentisphaeria bacterium | reverse complement strand
GTTAAGTTCAGAAAAACGGGAAAACTTTAGGAATATAGATATTCCGATAGGAAATGCAAGAAAAAATCCTTCACGGTTTGCAGAATTGTCGCTTGGATGTATGGTTTGATTCCACCTGAATCCATGAAAAATTGCGGGGCAGCTTTTTTTTATGGTTCAGGATTAATTTTTTGTCGTTGGCGTGTCCATCCACTTTATATGCTAGGAGTGAACGATCATGAAAAGTCTTGAGGAACTGCGAAAAATCCGCGATGAAGTCAAGAAAAGCATGGATATGCGCGAAGGCGCTCATCGCGGCAAGGTGGTGGTTTGCATGGGCACCTGCGGCATTGCCGCGGGAGCGCGTGAAACGATGAACTCGTTCATGCGCTCGCTCGAGGAGCAGGGGGTGTCGGATGTCGCCCTGACCGCCGCCGGCTGCGCTGGTTTTTGCGAGCAGGAGCCCTTGGTCGAAGTTGACATCAAAGGGCGGGAGCCGGTTCGCTACGGGCATGTTGACGGTGCCGCCGCCGCCCGGATAGTCGAGCAGCACATTGTTGGCGGCAAGGTGGTGGATGAGCTGGTTTTCGGCTGACCCGGCGGAATCATGCAATAATTTCCGATTAACCAATCAGTCTGAATGCTTAATGTTGTATAACGGGAGCGTCTGAATAACGGGAGCGTCTGAACATGTTTGTTTCCAAGCCCGATACTGGCGCGCCGGATTGCGGCGGCGCCATATTTCCCGAGTTGGGTGAATTCATTGATCGCCAGGCGAAGGGTCGCGATTCACTGATCCCGGTTCTCCACAAGGCCCAGGAGCTGCTGGGTTTTCTGCCGGTCGACGTGCAGGAGTTTATCGCGGAAAAACTGGATTTGCCGGTGGGCGAGGTATACGGCGTGGTTACTTTCTACCATTATTTCACCATGCAGCCCCGTGGCCGCCACACCATCAATGTTTGCCTTGGCACCGCCTGCTATGTCCGCGGGGCGAAGAAGGTAGTCGAGGCGCTGACCGAGGAGCTGGGAGTGCGGGTCGGGGAAACGACTGAAGACCGCCGTTTCTCCCTGACCACCCAGCGCTGCTTCGGCGCCTGCGGCCTGGCTCCGGTGGTGATGGTTAACGAGGACGTGCATGGCCGCGTCACCCCGAAAAAAATCAGCGCCCTGCTGGCGCAATATGAATAGGTTCAAGGAGTAGTTCATGTATAATACTCGTGCGCAAATTCTTCTGTGCGCCGGTGGTTCCTGTCTCTCCTCGGGCGCGGAGAGCCTGCGCTCGGCTTTTGATCGGGAATTGTCCCGGCACGGACTGGAGCGGGAAATCGGCATTGTCAGTACCGGCTGCATGGGCATGTGCGAAATCGGCCCGATTGCCGTGGTCTACCCGGAAGGGGTGTTCTACCAGAAAGTCAAGCCCGAGGACGCGGCGGAAATCATTGAAGAGCACCTGCTCAAAGGCCGGGTGGTGGAACGATTGTTCTATAAGCAACCGGGCACCGACGAGCTGGTGCAGACGATCGGTGAAATCGACTTTTTCAAGTTGCAGCAAAAAATCGCCTTGCGCAATTGCGGCAACATCAATCCCGAGGAAATTCGCGAATACATTGCCGCCGACGGCTATGCGGCACTGGGCAAGGCATTGACCGGGATGAAGCCGGAGCAGGTTCTTGAGGAGGTTGAAACTTCCGGCCTGCGCGGCCGCGGCGGCGCAGGTTTCCCGACCGGCCTGAAATGGTCTCTGACCGCCCGTGAGAAAGCCGACCGCAAATATGTGGTCTGCAACGCCGACGAGGGAGACCCCGGCGCCTTCATGGACCGCAGCATACTCGAGGGCGACCCGCACAGTGTGATCGAGGCCATGGCCATTTGCGGCTATGCCATTGGCGCCGACCAGGGGTATGTATATGTCCGGGCCGAGTATCCACTGGCCATCGAGCGATTGCAAAGAGCCATTGAACAGGCTCGTGAAATGGAGCTTCTGGGCGACGATATTTTCGGGACGGGCTTCAAATTCAACTTGGAAATTCGCATGGGCGCAGGCGCTTTTGTCTGCGGTGAGGAAACCGCGCTGATGCACTCGATCGAGGGCAGGCGCGGCGAACCCCGGCCCAAGCCTCCCTTTCCCGCGCAAAAAGGTCTGTTTGACCGGCCGACGGTTCTCAACAACGTTGAAACATTCGCCAATATTCCCTTCATTGTTTCCCGCGGCGGCGCCGAGTTTGCCAAGCTGGGCACGGAAAAGAGCCGGGGCACCAAGGTCTTCGCCCTGGCCGGGGATGTCTGCAATTCCGGCCTGGTCGAGGTGCCGATGGGGATTGCTCTTGGCTCGGTGGTCTACGACATTGGCGGCGGTATTCCCAACAACCGACCGTTCAAGGCGGTGCAGATCGGCGGCCCCTCCGGGGGCTGCATACCAAAGGAATATCTGAACACCCCGATCACCTACGAATCACTGCCGGAACTGGGTGCGATCATGGGGTCCGGTGGCTTGATCGTGATGAACGAGGACACCTGCATGGTCGATCTGGCCCGTTACTTCCTCGACTTCATCGCCGAGGAATCATGCGGCAAATGCACCCCGTGTCGAATTGGCACCAGGATCATGCTCGACCTGATCACTCGCATCTGTCGCGGCCAGGGGACCATGGCCGACCTGGAAAGGCTCGAGGAGCTGGCTCCGCAAATCGTCCAAACCTCTCTGTGCGGGCTGGGGCAAACCGCCCCCAACCCCGTGCTTTCGACCCTGCGCTATTTCCGCCATGAATACCTGGAGCATATTCAGGACAGGCACTGCCGGGCCGGGGTCTGCTCGGATATGATGTGGGCGCCCTGCACCAATGCCTGTCCGGCCTCGGTCAATGTTCCTGCCTATATGGCCTGCGTGGCCGAAGGACGCTACCAGGAGGCGATGCGCATCCACCTGCTAAGCAACCCCTTCCCCTCGGTCTGCGGTCGGGTTTGCCCGCAGTGGTGCATTAAAAAATGCCGGCGCAATGATCTCGAAGGGCCGCTGGCGGTTCGCCTGGTCAAGCGGTTCATGGCCGATCAAACTGTGCAGTACACCGATTTATACCCGGAAAAAGAACCGGATAACGGCATAAAAATCGGCATCGTCGGCTCCGGCCCGGCCGGCCTTGCCGCCGCCTATTATCTGACCCTGATGGGGTATCAGGCAACGGTCTTTGAGCGGCAGCCGGAAGCGGGCGGAATGCTGCGCTATGCCATTCCCGACTATCGGCTGCCCAGGCAGTACGTGGACAAGGAAATCGACGGCTTGCGCCAGCTTGGAGTGGAAATTCGGACCGGCACCGAGATCGGTCGCGATATAACCATCGACCAGCTCAGGCAGGAAGGGTTCGACGCCTTCTTTGTGGCCAGCGGGGCGGGCCGGGAAATCAAGCCCGATATCGAGGGCGTCGATCTGCCGGGAGTCTATACCGGCATTGATTTTCTTGAGCGGGCCGCCAAGGGCGAACAATTGGCGGTGGGCAGGGAAGTAGTGGTGGTCGGCGGTGGCGACAGCGCCATTGACGCCTCCCGCATCGCCCGTCGCCTGGGAGCCGAGGAGGTTACCATTCTGTATCGCCGCACTCGCAGTGAAATGCCGACCAACCCAATTGAGATCGCGGAGGCCGAGGTCGAGGGAAACAAGGTTGAATTTCTGGCTAACATCAGCGCCATCAAACCGGCGGGCAAGCGGCTGGAGATAGCCATCCAGCGCATGCGCCTGGGCCCCTTCGACAAGTCCGGCCGTCGCCGGCCGGAACCGATTCCCGAGCAGCATGAGACGCAGGTGGTCGACAACGTCATCATCGCAATCGGTCAGCGTCCGGACGCCGAACCGATTGCCGCTACCGCCGAAGGGCTCGAAGCCACCTCATGGGGAGGGTTGGTTGCCGACCTGAAAACCGCCTGTACCAGCGCTCCTTTGGTATTCGCGGGCGGCGACCTGGTGTCCGGCGCCGCCACGGTGGTCGATGCTATCCAGGCCGGACAGACAGGGGCGCGGGCGATCGATCAGAAGTTCTTCCCGGATCCCGGTAAAACCTACCTGTGGGAACACTTGCAGCAGCCGGACCTGCCGGTCGACACCGACCGCGAAATCGAAGACGCACCGCCGGTGCCCATGTCCCTGCTGCCGCCGGAGGAAAGATTTATCTCGATCGAAGTCGAACGCACGATCAGCGATCAGGAGGCTCGCCGCGAAGCCAGCCGATGTCTGCGCTGCGACTACAAGGAATGAACTCAAAATTACGAATCCGGGGCAAGTGTCCAGGCCGTCTTGATATCAAAGATTCTAAAACCAGGTGGAATCATGCAGGCGAAAAACGCGAAAGATTATAGTTTCAATTTTTCTGTCCAGAATATTTTTGTCATTTTCTGCGTAATCAGCGTATTCTGTGGTTAATATGTATGGTCAAACGCTTCTTTGCGTCCTTTGCGTGCTTGTGTAAAATATAATATTTTTGTGCTTTTTTTAGTATATGCGGCAAACTTGGCTCGTGAACTATTCAGACTGGGTGAACCGCAGGAATTTGTAAAATGGGGTCCTTTGCAGGTCGACTATCCGAGTCGACCGAGCGAATCGAGACTGGTCGACTCGGATAGTCGACCTACAGTTGGCTCGATTCACCCATTTCGTGCGAGCCTATGTGCGAACCGGATATGGAGACGGGAGTGAACATGAAAATTAGGGATATCGTTGACCGGCATGGCAACTGCCGCGAGAATCTGCTGCAAATCCTGCATGACATTCAGGATGGCTCGGGCGACAACTCACTGCATCGCCCGGATTTGGAGGAGCTGGCGCTGATCATGGATATTCCGGTGGCTGAAATTGTCAGCACCGCCTCCTTTTACACGATGTTCAGTTTGCAACCGCGAGGACGGCACATCATTCGCCTTTGCGTCAGTCCACCCTGTCATATCATGGGAGACGAGAACATACTGGCGGCGATCCGGGAGAAATTGCATATCGGTTTGGGCGAGACCACCGAAGATGGCATGTTCACTCTTGAGTCCACCAGTTGCCTCGGCGCCTGCGGGGTCGCTCCGGTATGCTCGATCGACGATGAAGTTTACGGCAACCTGACCGAAGAGAAAATGCATCGTATCCTGGAAGGCTATGCCCAGCCTGAATAGTTCACGGGCCATCTGCTGCGGGGCGACATTGCACGCAATCCTAACAACCTACAGCCGGTAAGCGGAGAACAGACGATGAGACAAGCCAGACTGTACGTAATGATCCCGATTGACGGCGACACGGTGGTGATTGGCGCGCGGGAAGTCAAGAGTCGATTTTCCAGTGAAATCGGCAGGCACGGCCTGTCCGACCAGATCAGAGTGATCGAAACCGGCTCGTTCGGCCCGTCCAACCAGGGAGTGATTGCCGCCATTCAGCCGGATGGCGTGGTGTACGGCAACCTGACCCCGGAAAGGGTGCCTGAAATCGTGGCCGAGCATTTTGTCAAGGGCCGAATTTGCGGCCGATACCTGCTGCCGCGCGAACATCCGCCAGCCATCAAACAAGTGCTTGATTCCCGCCATACCCAGGCGGCAGGCCGAATTGTACTGGACAACTGCGGCCGCATCAATCCGGAGAGCATCGAGGAGTATATCGCCGCCGACGGCTATGAAGCTCTGGGCCGGGCGGTTACCGGGATGACTCCCGGGCAGGTGGTGGAAATGGTCAAGGAATCAGGCTTGCGCGGCCGCGGCGGGGCGGGCTTTCCGACTGGCTTGAAGTGGAGTTTCTGCGCCCCCTGCCAGGGTGAGCGCAAGTTTGTCATTTGCAACGCCGACGAAGGCGAGCCCGGCACTTTCAAGGATCGCTTGATCATGGAGGGTGATCCGCACAAAGTGATCGAGGGAATGGCGCTGTGCGCCTACGCCATCGGCGCCGGGGAGGGATATGTCTACATCCGCGGCGAATACAAGCTTTCGATCGAACGCATGCGCAAGGCGATCCAGGACGCTCGGGCCATGGGATTGCTCGGAGACAATATTTTCGGTCGAAATTTCAAGTTCGACATTGAGATCAAGATCGGGGCGGGCGCCTATATTTGCGGCGAGGAAACCGCCCTGATCGAGTCCATGGAGGGCAAGCGCGGCATTCCCCGGTTGAAGCCGCCTTTTCCGGCTTCCCATGGCTATCTTGGACAGCCGACCAACGTTAACAATGTGGAGACATTGGCGACGGTTCCGGCCATCCTGCGCCATGGCCCAGCCTGGTTCCGCGGTTTCGGCACACCCACCACGCCGGGCACCAAGGTCTACACTATTATCGGTCATGTGCGGAGGCCTGGCCTGATTGAAGTCTCCGCCGGGGTTACTCTGCGGGAAATAATTGAAGAATATGCCGGCGGCATGTCGGCGGGATCCTTTAAAATGGCCCAGCTCGGCGGCACCGCAGGCGATGTGCTGGGCCCGGAAATGCTCGATGTGCCGATGGACTATGACTCGATGCAGAAGGTCGGACACGTCCTTGGCTCGGGGGCGATCCTGATTATGAATGAATCGGTCGAGACAGCCGACTTCCTCTATTCGTGCATGCAGTTTTTCAAGCATGAATCATGCGGCAATTGCAATCCCTGCCGGAACGGCATTAAAGTGCTGTGCGACATTGTCGGAAGACTCAGGGCAGGGCAGGGCTATCCCGGCGACCTGGCACTCATGGAGGAAGTGTGCATGACCTTGAAATCGTCGGCCTTCTGTCCGCTCGGCCAGTCGCCGGCCGCGCCGTTGATGTCGGCCTTGCGATATTTCCGACCCGAACTGGAGGCGGCCATCGACGCCCGCCGACAGCGGCCGCGCACGCAACATGTGCGCCTGGATCTGGTCGAACTGACGATATGATGTCCGCCAACCAAACAGGATAGAATAGGGAATTGCGAAATGTGCGAATCGAGCCGAACGTAGGTCGACTATCCGAGTCGACCAACCTCGATTCGCTTGGGCGAGACGGATTCTCGCCCTACGAAATCTGCATTTCGCCATTCTCTGAACAGGATAGAATACAAGGAGACCCGGCCAATGGCCATCAATTTAACCATCGACAAACAGCCGGTCGCCGTCGAGGACGGCACCACTATTCTTGAAGCGGCCCGCCAGGCCGGAGTGGTTATCCCCACACTCTGTCATCTCGACGGAGTTTCCAGCCCCGGTTCCTGCCGCGTGTGCCTGGTCGAAGTGGAGGGGGCGCGTACTTTGCAGCCGGCCTGCGTGACCGCGGTCGCCCCGGATATGGTGGTCAGGACCACTTCCAAAACCGCCCGCCAGGCTCGCAAACTCTCGGTCGAGCTGATGCTGGCAAATCATCCATGGGACTGCAACGCATGTGTCCGCAACGGAGAGTGCGAGCTGCAAACTCTGGCCCAGGACATGGGCATCGCCGAAGTTCGCTTCCCCTACACCAAGCCTGCGCAGCCGGTCGATGAATCGACTCTGGCCCTGGTTCGGGACATGGACAAGTGCGTACTTTGCCGACGCTGCATCGGAGTATGCCAGGAAACCCAGGGGGTGGGCACGCTGGCTCCGCGCAGCCGCGGGTTTGACACCATGGTCGGGGTTGGCGCAGTGGACAGCCTGTGCGACGCGGTATGTGTGCAGTGCGGCCAGTGCTCGGCGGTCTGCCCGGTCAGCGCCATCTATGAAAAGGATGCCGTCGAGGAGGTCTGGGCCGCTCTCGACGATCCCTCCAAACACGTGGTGGTGCAGACCGCTCCGGCCATTCGCGCCGCGCTCGGCGAGTGTTTCGGACTCGAACCAGGCACCCAGGTTACCGGCAAAATGGTTACCGCCTTGCGCAGACTCGGCTTCGACAAGGTGTTCGATACCAATTTCACCGCCGACCTGACGATTATCGAGGAGGGCCATGAATTCCTGACTCGGCTTAAAAAAGCACTGGTCGACCAGGACCCGAACGTCAAACTGCCGATGTTCACCAGTTGCTCGCCGGGCTGGATCAACTATATGGAGTATTTCTTCCCGGACCTGC
>SLNM01000357.1 GCA_007133055.1 Lentisphaeria bacterium | reverse complement strand
GTCTTGGCCGGTGGTGGTGTCGTTTTTGCCGGAGTGTTTTTTGAGCGTTGTTCTCCGGGCTTCTTTGGCGAAGGCTTGGCTTTGCCGGGCGTGGGTTTGGAAGGCGCGGAGGCAGCGGCGCTGATTGCCTGGTCATGGCCGGCGTCTTTGCGGGCGGTGGTCGAGGGTGATTCGGTCGCGCTTTTGTTGTCCTCGGTGTCGGCTGCGTCATTCTGGTCGGCGGCGGTGTCCTGGGTGTTCGGGGCGGGGCTGCCACGTTTGATTTGGCTGAACGACTCAATCTCCCGGTCATAGACCTTGAAGCCGCGGGCGGTGGTCGACCTTAGTTCGACCTGGTTGAAATCGACTTCAATGAAATCGTCGCTGCCCTTTTTGCGATTCTTGAATTCCCCCCGTAAAACCACTCCGTGATTGGTATAGACCGCCTCGACAATGCATCCTTTGGGAATGGTTCGGTACTCGCGGTCCATGATGTAGCGGTCGATCTTAAAGCGCTTGACATAGTGTCGTTTGCTCTTGCGGTGTCGGTAGAGCATCGAGTAAACTTGACTGCGGTCGGCGACAAAGAGATACTTGACCGGGCCGACGTATAGTTTGTCGGGCACCGGCACTACCTTGAAGGAGCCGTCCCCTTTGAGCAGAACCAGTCGGTCGAACTCGCTGCACAGCAGGGGGTCCTCGCTTTTATTGCTGTTGCGCACAGCGGCGCCGATGAATTGGTTTTTTCGGTCGTGCCCCACTTTTATGTTGCGCAGGGCGACTTCGCGGGCATCGACTTCCTGCAAGTCGGTAATTTTAGTGCGGCGTGGGAAATTTTTGCCGTATTTGCGAAGGATTTCCCGCAAATATTTTATGGTGTGTTCTGTGAGGTTCTGCAGAGAGAGCGAGACCTGCTCGATGGCGGCCAGGATATGATCCAGCTCCTCCCGGTTTTTATTGAGGTCGAACCGGGAGATGCGCCGGATTTGAATTTGCAGCAGCTTCTCAATATCCTGCTCCGAAACTTCCCGCTGCAACTGTTCGAGGAAGGGTTCAAGTCCGGCGAGCACTTCGGTTTTGACCGCTTCGTAGGTTTCGCATTCCTCGATGCGTTTGTAGATGCGGTTTTCAATGAAGATTCGGACCAGGCTTTTTTCGTGGAATCGGTCGCGCCGTTTGCCCAGCTCGATTTCCAGTTCCCGCTTCAGGTAATGGACGAGCCGGTCGGTGACATGCCGGAGGATGTCGGCGACCCCCATTTGCACCGGTCGATTGTCTTTGATGACGATAATCTGCGAGTTAAGGTTCAGTTCGCAGTCGGTATAGGCGAACAGCTGCTGCCGGGTTTCCTCGGCATGGATGCCGCGCGGCAGGTTGATTTCAATCTCGACCTTTTCCGCGGTGTAGTCATGGATCGAGGTGATTTTTATCTTGCTTTTCCTCGCCGCCTCCTCGATCGAGGCGATCAGCGACTCGGTAGTGGTGGAGTAGGGGATTTCGCGAATGACCAGGGTTTTGTCGTTTTTGGTCTCGATACGTGCTCGCACCTTGACTTTGCCGTAGCCGTCCTCGTATTCATTGACATCGATGGTGCCACTGGTAGGGAAGTCCGGGTAGACGTGGGTGCTTTTTCCTTGCAGCAGCTTGATCTGCGCCTTCAGCAGTTCGCTGAAGTTATGGGGCAGGATTCGTGTGCGCATGCCTACGGCGATGCCCTCGGCACCGAGCATCAGCAGGGAGGGCACCTTGGCGGGCAGGGTCAGCGGTTCGCGGTTGCGGCCGTCGTAGGAGTCGGCAAACTCGGAGATTTCCGGGTTGAACATCACCTCCCGGGCCAGCGGGGTCAGGCGGCACTCGATATAGCGGGGGGCGGAGGCTTCGTCGCCGGTGAAAATATTGCCGAAATTACCCTGTGGATCGATGAAATACTGTTTGTTGGCCAGAACCACCAGGGCATCCCCGATCGAGGCGTCGCCGTGCGGATGGTATTGCATGGTGTGGCCAATGATGTTGGCAACTTTATGATAGCGGCCATCGTCCTTTTCATACAGGGAATGCAGGATGCGCCGCTGCACCGGCTTCAAGCCGTCGTCGATGTGCGGGATCGCGCGCTCCTTTATCGAGTACGAGGCGTACTCGATAAAGTTGCCGCTCATCATATCCTGCAGGAAATCGTCCTCGAAGCCAACAAACGAGGAGTCGCTTTCGCCGTCCGGCTCGCGCTCGATTTCATCTGCGGACTGGTCATTGTCGGCGGCGGTTTCCGCCGCCGCGTCTCTGTCTGGTTCCTGACTCATTCGATACAGCTATTCCATTTTTCCACAGCCATCTCTAATTCATTCCCTCCGGAATGGCATGCCGAGGCAGCTCTCTGGCAGTTCAGACCAGCCTTTCCATGATATAGTCGCGGCGCTCCGGAGTGTTGCGGCCCATGAAGAAGTTCAGCAGTATGGGAACATGGTGCATATTGTCCACGGTCACCGGTTTCAGGCGGATGTCAGGCCCGATGAACTGGCCGAATTCCCCGGGCGAGATTTCTCCCAGTCCTTTGAAACGGGTTACTTCGCAGGAAGCTCCCAGCTTTTCGAGTGCCTGCCGCCGTTCGTGCTGGTCGTAGCAGTAGATGGTCTGCTTCTTGTTGCGCACGCGGAACAGGGGGGTTTCCAGGATGTAAACATGCTCGCTGAGCACCAGTTGTTCGAAAAAGGTAAGAAAGAAGGTGATCAGCAGGTTGCGGATGTGGAGGCCGTCGACATCGGCGTCGGTGGCCAGGATGATTTTTTCGTAGCGCAGATTCTCCATGCCCTCCTCGACTCCCAGGGCGCGCATGACGAAGTAAAGCTCTTCATTTTTGTAGACGGTTTCCTGGCGGTGTCCGAAGCAGTTAAGCGGCTTGCCCTTGAGGCAGAAGATGGCCTGGGTGTCGACATCGCGGCAACTGATCATCGAGCCTGCGGCCGATTGTCCTTCGGTAAGGAAAATCATTGATTTGGCACCCATTTCCGTGGCGTCGCTGAGATGGTGCTTGCAGTCTCTGAGCTTGGGGATTTTCAACATGCCCTTGCGAGCCTTGTCGCGCGCCTGTCTTTTGACGTTCTGAATATCCCGGCGCAGCCTTTCGTTCTGCTGAACCTTCTCGAACAAGCGTTCTGCCATCTCCCGGTGCTGATAGAGATAGGTGGCCACCGCGTCCTTGACCTTGGTTACGATCTCGCCGCGAATTTCATTGTTGCCCAGTTTGTTTTTGGTTTGCGACTCGAAGACCGGCTCTTGCAGCTTGACTGCGATGGCGCCTACGACCCCGTTGCGAACGTCGTTGCCGTCCAGGTTTTTGCCGGCGAATTCATTGACTCCTTTCAGGATGCCCTCTCGAAAGGCTGACTGGTGGGTGCCGCCGTCCTTGGTATACTGGCCATTGACAAAGGAATAGTAGGCTTCGCCGTAGCTGGTGGTATGGCAGAAAGCGAATTCAAGGTGTTTGTTTTTGAAATAGACAATGGGGTAGACTTTTTCCTGGTCCACCTTTTCGGCGAGCAGGTCGAGCAGTCCGTTGCGGGAGTGGAATTTTTCGCCGTTGAAATGCAGGGACAGGCCGCTGTTCAGGCAGGCATAGCTGCGGAGCCGGCGGCGGATATGCTTTTCATCGAACCTGAAATCGGGAAAGAACTGGGGGGAGGGCAGGAAACTGATTTCCGTGCCGTTGGGCTGGTCGGTATCGCCGTCCTCCTCGCTGGTCATTACGCCTTCGGTGAATATGGCCCGCTTAAACTTGCCGTCGCGGGTCGAGGTGACGACAAATTCCCGGGAGAGGGCGTTGACCGCCTTGGTGCCGACCCCGTTCAGGCCGACGGAGAACTGAAAGACATCATTGTTGTACTTGGCGCCGGTGTTGATCTGGGAGACGCAGTCGACCACTTTGCCCAGAGGAATGCCGCGGCCGTAGTCGCGCACGCGCACTCGCGCCCGACCCTCGTCGTCAATGTTGTCGATATCGACATCGACCCGTCGGCCATGCCCCATGATGAACTCGTCGACACTGTTGTCAATAGTTTCCTTCAGCAGCACATAGATGCCGTCGTCCGGGTTGGACCCGTCGCCGAGACGTCCGATGTACATTCCGGGGCGGGTGCGAATATGCTCCAGCGAACTAAGGGTTTTTACCTTGCTTTCGTCATAAACTTGGGGATTGCTGTCGGTCATGGCTGTATCCGGCTAGAGTTCCTCATCCTCGTCTTTGTCCTCGTCCTCAAGCTCGTCGTCCTCGTCGATATCCCGATCAATCGGGTCGTCGTCCCGGTCATCGTGGTCGTCATCGATTTCATCGTCGAAGTTGTTACCCATGCTAAGCATCATGGCACCGGTGATGACGGCGCCGCATTCGGGGCACATTCCCCCTTCGTCGTCGACCACCCGAACCAACACTCTGCATTCGCAATACGAGCAACGAATGGTTTCCATAACAAGGCTCCTTGCGTTTTAGTCCACGTGTAAAAGCTTACGTCCGTGCAGTGTGCAGGACATTGTTCGAAAGAAGTTTGCCAACCGGGAGCGAATCTGCCCGGTTTCGAACTCATGTGCGGGAATGTAGCTTGGCTCCCGCCGTTTCGCAAGAGACCGCGCGCGAGTTTGTCAAACTTGCAAAGCCAGCAGGAACTCGGCGTTATGCTGGGTTTTCTTCAGCTTCTTGATCAGCAGCTCCATCGCCTCCACCGGTGGTACTCCGTTGAGGACACGCCGCAACTGCCAAACTCTTTCCAGCTCGTCGGGATGCAGCAGCAGCTCCTCCCTTCTGGTGCCGCTGCGCTCGACGTTGATGGCTGGGAAGACCCGCTTGTCAACCATGTGCCGGTCAAGATGCAGTTCCATGTTGCCGGTGCCCTTGAACTCCTCGAAGATCACTTCGTCCATGCGACTGCCAGTTTCCACCAGGGCGGTGGCGATGATGGTAAGACTGCCTCCCTCCTCGATGTTGCGGGCGGCGCCGAAGAATCGTTTCGGCTTGTGCAGCGCGTTGGCGTCCACCCCGCCGGAGAGGATGCGTCCGCTGTGCGGTTCGACGGCATTGTAGGCTCGGGCCAGGCGGGTGATACTGTCAAGCAGGATCACCACATGGCGACCGTGCTCGATCTGGCGCTTGGCTTTTTCAATGACCATTTCAGCCACTTGGACATGTCGTTCCGGCCGCTCGTCGAAGGTGGAATGGATCACCTCGCCCTTGACCATCCGCTTCATTTCCGTGACCTCCTCCGGTCGTTCGTCGATCAGCAGGACCATCAGAATGATGTCTTCGTTGTTGGCGGCGATACTGTTTGCCACCTTTTGCAGGAGCACGGTTTTGCCGGTGCGCGGTGCGGCCACGATCAATCCGCGCTGGCCGCGCCCGATCGGGGTGACCAGATCGATCACCCTGGTTTCAATTTCCTCGGTCGCAGTTTCCATGATCAGGCGCTGGGTGGGGAACAGCGGGGTCAGGTTCTCAAACGGGACTCGCTTGCGCTTGGACTCGGGCGGCTCGCGATTGGTCGACTCCACTTTGATCATGGCGAAGAACCGCTCCTTCTCCCGCGGCTGCCTGATTTGCCCGCTGACCTCGTCGCCGGTGCGCAGCGAGAATCGGCGAATCTGCGAGGGACTCATGTAAATGTCTTCCGGGCAGGGCAGGTAGCTGTACTCGGCACTGCGCAGAAAACCGAAGCCGTCCGGCAGCACTTCCAGCACGCCGCCGCCGAAGAGCAGCCCGCTTTTTTCCGTGTTTACCTTAAGGATTTCGAAAATCAGGTCGTGCTTGTTGAGCGAGCCGACTCCTTCGATATTAAGTTCCAGGCCCATGTTGGTCAGTTCGGCCATGGGCATCGACTGCAACTGCCGCAGGTCTATGTTATGGGCAGGAATATCGCGTTTGAGCGTGCCTTCCTGTGATTCTCCCGCTTCCCCGCCGCCACGGCTCTTCCAGTGACCGCGGTGTCCGGGTTTCGCCCGCTGCTGCTCATTTTCAGGGTTTTCTTTGTCTGTCCTACGATCTTCGTTCATTATATGTTGTTCTCCGTGCTGTTGTTGCCAAAAAAAGGATCGACCAGGATGGTCAGGAGCCTGCTGGCCTGATATGTTCAGCCTGATTAAATTCAGGGAATGTTTGTTTATATTGTGAATTAATCGGATCTGGCCGGTTGCCTGGCAAGTTGGTTGTACAGATGGCGGCACTGTATCTCCAGGAGGTCGTGTGATCCGATGTTGACCACGACAAAGTCGGCCGGCTCCGCCTTCCTGTCCATGCTCCACTGATGTTTTTGGCGCAGTTTGATTTGCTCCCGGCTCCAGCCGCGTTTTTCCAGTCTTTCCTGCTGGGTGGCCGGATCGCACCAAACACATATCACCCAGTCGAACTGGTTTTCCCAGCCGACCTCGAAGAGCAGGGGTACGGCGCAAAACAATGTCTGTCCGCCAGCCAGCGAGCGAGCGGCTGCGACGATTGCCTGCTGCACGCGCGGGTGAATGATACTGTTCAGCCAGGCTAGCTGGTCGGCATCGCCAAAGACCAGCTCGGCAATGGCGCCGCGATCAATATCTCCGTCCTTGCCGATCACCTTGGAGCCCCAGCGCCCGATGATCATTTGATAGGCCTCGCTACCCTGGCGGCAGACGTGGCGGGTGACTTCGTCCGCCTCGAGGACATGGCCGCCAAGTTCCTGAAAGCAAGCCAGAGCAGTGGTTTTGCCAGCTCCGATACCGCCGGTTATGCCGATTATTGTCATGGGATGATGAAAAAGCCAGTCAAGTGCAAGCAGTGTTTCCGCCAACAACGAAGCGTATTATTCCCGAGGTAAAATTGTCGGCAGTCAGTGGAAAAAGTGAAGGGGGATCACTTGGGTTGTCCAAACACAATTTGCGGAAACAAAATTTAACATAGCTCCGTTTTTTGGTGTGTCAAGAGCTTGTTATTATGGAATCGCCAGGATTTCCTTGAACTGCAGATATGAAAACAGCACCAGGACCAGGTAGCTGAAATTATAGAGGAAATCCTCGCAGGGAATGCCGATGATTCTGATGCCGCTGAATTCTTCCTGGTTGTAATAAATGGTGGGCAGGTTCACGTAAATGCCATTGACCAGCAGGAAAGCGAAGTGGCATAGGCCGATGTAGGCCCAGAACGCTGTTGACTGCCAAAGTTCCGCCGAAAACAGGGAGACCATAAGGATCGCCCCGGAAACGGCAAAGGCAACCCAGGAAGTGTAAGCTCGTTTTTGCAGGAAACCGAAAATCAGCCCCGGCAGGACCAGGCCATAGCCGGCATAGAGAAATAAATTGTCATATCCCTGAATCTGTGAGTCGCCAAAATAGGCTGTCACAGTTTCGTAGATAAATATGCAGGCATAGGGAACGCCCATGAAGAACAGCCACTCCCCCGCCGGCAGCCGGGCAATTCTGAGCGAACCAACATAAGAGTCGTTGAATGACCAGTGCTTCTTCCTGACCGCAAAAATGTCCCATACGATAAAGACGCTGCCCGCGACCAGTATGGCTCCCAGAACCGGTGCCAGGTATTGGAAAAAGTATACCTTTTCATCGAAACTAAGAGCCAATGGTCCCAGTGGAACCAGGATGCCGATGATCGTGTAGATGTGCTTTTTCATCAATGCTGCTTTTTCACGGCCCAGTCGGCTAGGATTTCTCGCTTGATTTTGGCGTTGTGGCGAACATCGACCGGGAACGAACGGTGAAATAGGATAATGCGAATGCCTTTGGTCAGGGGTGAGTGGGCCGCCAGCTCCAGTAGTTCCCGCTGGAATTTCTGGCGGGCGCTGGCCGACCCGGGGAATTTTCCGGACTCCGGCTCGATCACAACGGCCGGTGTTCTCCACTGGCTGCCGGCTTCGGGCAGTCCGACCAGCGCACTGCGATACACGTCCGGGTGTTCATTGAAGAAAGCTTCGCAGCATAGGGTTTGCATGTCTCCGTTCGGGGTGGGAACACGATGACTTTTTCTTCCGCAGACCCACAGTCTGCCCTGCTGGTCGAGATAGCCAAGGTCTCCCATGCGATGCCAGACGGCGCCGTCCGGGTCGG
>SLNM01000172.1 GCA_007133055.1 Lentisphaeria bacterium | reverse complement strand
GCGCCGCCACGCCGCGCCGGGCCGCCACAGGCAACGTTGCCCAGGCCGGCGGCACCTCCGACTGGTCGCGGGTGGCACTGGAAATCATTCGTGCCGAGGCCCGGCGTCCGACCGTAACCGAAAGACCGGAAACTGATCCGGACACCGCCCCGGCGGAAATCGAGGAACCTGTTATGTTCCGGCACAACCTGCAACGGACCGGCCATGCCGGCGGCCCGTCCCCACTGGGTCTGCAAATGGCCTGGGAATATCATGCCGACGATTTTGCCAGCAATCTCAGCTCCCCCGCCGTGATGGGCAACCGCGTATTCGCCACCGCCACCATTATTGACCCCACCGCCACTTTTGGCATTGTCTATGCCCTCGACGCTGAAACCGGCGAGGAACTGTGGCTTAACGACATGGTCGACGAAGCGGCGGACCGGGAAATGAAGGGATTCTTCAGCTCGCCCTCGGTGACCGCCGATGGCCGCTATGTCATCATTGGCCAGGGCCTGCATGATGATGCGGACTGCGAGCTGCTCTGCATTGACACGGAAACCGGCGAGATCGTGTGGGCGGTCAAGACTCCGATTCACATTGAAAGCTCGCCCGCCATCGAGGGTGATATCGTAGTTGCCGGCGCCGGCGCCATTGAAGTCGGCCCCGAAAGGAAACCGGTCGGCGACCCCGAAGGGCGCGGCCATCCCGGCTACTTGTTCGCCGTCCGCATCAGTACCGGCGAGGAATTGTGGCGTTTCCAGATCAACGATCCGGAAGGCTCTCCCGCCATTCGCGACGGCATTGTCTATGCCGGGGCGGGTGTCAACGGCAACGAAGTGGTTGCTTTGCGCATCGACGACGATGAAACCCTGGCCGACGCCGGCAAGGCTCGAGTGGTGTGGCGCACCCCGACTCCCTATCCGGCCATCGGCGCCATTACTCTGACCGATGATCTTGTTTTGATCGGCTGCGGCAACAGCGACTATGTCTTCACCGCCCCCGACCCCGCCGGCCTGATTCTGGCTCTGGACGCCGAGACCGGCGAGGAAGTTTGGCGGGTCGAGCTTGACGACAGTGTGCTGGGCCCGATCGCCGTCCAGAAAAATGTGGCGGTGGCGCCGGTTAGGACCGCTCTGGTCGACAATCGGCGCCGCGGCCAGGTTGTCGCCATTGATCTGGCCGAGAATGGTCGCGAGCTATGGCGCTACACCTTCCCGCGCGGCGGCATGGCGCTGGCCGGCCCGGCCTTCACCGGAACCCATGTCTATGCCGTCAGCAACGACGGCTACATGGTGGTGCTGGATGCCGCCAACGGCGAAATGATAGAAGAGCACTACATCAACGACCCCGCTCGCCCCGGCGAGCTGGGACTTACCATCAGTTCACCAGTGGTCTTTGACGGGCGCGTGGTGGTCGGCAGCGAGACTGGCGGTCTCCGTCTCTTCGAGGGGAGTGAGTACAAATGATAGATCAAAGCACAGCATACGTTTTAGACCTGGCACAATCTTTGATCCTTGATCAGGTAGGCGGCAAGGCGGTGAATCTGGGACGCATGATTCAAGTCGGATTCCCGGTGCCCGGCGGCTTTGCCGTTACCACCGCGGCCTATCGGCAAAGCCGGGGTCCAATCAGCGCCAACGGCGCCTGCCAGCCGGCGCCGGAAGTGGCCGCCGCCATACTTGACGCCTATGCCCGAATGGGCCGCCCCATGGTGGCGGTCCGGTCGTCGGCCACGGCCGAAGACCGCGAAGACGCCTCCATGGCCGGCCAGTACGAGACCATCCTCAATGTTCAGGGCGATCAGGCTCTGCTGGAGGCGGTCGCCGCCTGCTGGGCGAGCCTTGACTCCGAGCGTACCCGCGCCTACCTGGCACGCCATGGCCTGAGCCCGGAAACGGTGGCCATGGGAGTGGCTGTCCAGCGCCAGGTCGCAGCCGAGACCGCCGGCGTTCTGTTCACTACCAATCCCCGAACCGGAGGAATGGATCAGGCGCTGATCGAGGCGAGCTGGGGACTGGGCGAAAGCGTGGTCTCCGGAAAAGTGCAGCCGGATACCATGATCCTTGACCAGGCGACCGGCAAGGTGCTCGATGTCACCATCGGCAGCAAATCGACCTGGCTGAAACCGGGCAGCCGCGAAGAACTGCCGACCCCGCCGGAGAAGCAGTCCGCGCCCTGTCTGCAGGCCCGCCAGGTCCTGGAGCTGTGGCAGCTTGGCAAACGCATTGCCAATCATTTCCGGGCACCCCAGGATATTGAATGGGCCTTTGCCAACGACCGCCTTTACCTACTGCAAACCAGAGCGATCACCACGCTCGAGGAAATCGAAGCCCAGGAAAACGCCCTGACCGACGTTCGCCATCGCTTGCGCACAGCCGCCCAAAATGGCCGCGGCCCGTGGGTGCGCCATAATCTGGACGAGACCATGGCCCATCCCTCGCCCCTGGCCTGGAATGTCATCAGCCATTTCATGAGTGGCGCCGGCGGCTTTGGCAACCTTTACCGGGAAGTGGGTTTTGAACCCGCTAAGGAAGTTTGCGAGCACGGTTTTCTGGACGTGCTGGCCGGGCGCATTTACATGGACCTGAGCCGGTCCGCCGAGCTTTTCTACCCGGACTTCCCCTATTCCTATGATTTGCGGAAACTGCGCGACAACCCCGGGGCGGCCCAGGAGCCGCCCTCGATCCCCCGCCGCAGCGGCGCGGCCCGCTACCGAGTCGGCAAGCGACTGCAGGAGGTCAGCGAGAAACTGGATGCGCTGGCCGCTGATTTCGATCACAAGTTCGATCAGCAGTTCGCCCCGCCATTCGTCGCCTGGGTCAAGCAGGAAAAAGAACGAGACCTTACTGCTTTGACCACAAAGGAATGGCGAGAGCTGTGGGAGGAACGACGACGAAAAGTTCTGGATCAGTTCGCGCCCAAGTCCCTTTTGCCCACTCTGATCCTGACCCAGGCGATTCAAAACCTGCAAGGGCTTCTGGCCGAACATTTTTGGAACGAACCTACCGAGGCGCTGCTGCAAAAACTGGCGGCGGGCGGTATTCCCGACTCAACCGTTCGCTCCGCCGAAATGCTTTTTCAGGCGGCCGCCGCCGAGGACGATTACATGTTCCAGGCATGGATTGCCGAATTCGGCCATCGCGCCCCCCGGGAATTCGACCTGGCCGTACCCCGCTGGCGCGAGCGCCCCGAGCAGGTGAAGGCGATGGCCGAGAATCTTAAAGGCGACATCAGCCCCATGCAGCGCCATCGCAGGCAGGCCGAAACTTCCAGCGCCAAGCTGGAGGAGCTGTGCCAGGCGCTCACTGCCGAGCTGGCGGAGGAATTGAAGTACGCGCTTGAACTGGTCCATCGCTATCAGCGGTTTCGCGAGGACGGGAAGCATTTCCTAATGCTCGGATACGATCTGTTGCGCGATCTGATACTGGAAGCCCAGCGCCGACTTGAAATCGACAATGCATGCTTGCTTGAATTCGATGAACTGCACGACGCCCTGGCCACCGGCTTCGCCCCCCTGCATCTGCTGGAGAAACGTCAGGTGGAATACCGGGCATTGGAGAAAATCATTCTGCCCACCCTGATTACCGAGGAGGACCTGGCGGGCCTGGGCGAGTCTCCCGTAATCGACACCGGCGCCGACCAGTATCGCGGTCTGCCGGTCAGCGGTGGCCGCGCCAAAGGCCCGGTCCGAATTGTCCTGAGCCCGGACCAGGCCGGGAATCTGGGCAAGGACTACGTGCTGGCATGTCCCAGCACCGACCCCAACTGGACTCCCTTGTTCGCCAATGCCTCGGCTCTGGTCCTGGAATGCGGCGGCAGTCTTTCGCACGGTGCCGTGGTAGCCCGGGAAATGGGGGTGCCGGCGGTGGTCCTGCCGGATGCCACGCAGATTCTGCACCAGGACGAGATTGTCGAAGTTAACGGCGATCACGGGCGAGTCTGCCGCGACACGCCGGACGCAACCACCGCACAGGCCGACGCAGAGGACGACGAACAACAGCCCATCCCCTGCGAACTGCTGCCGCCACCGCCAGGCCGGCGCGAGCAGTGGGCGGCCAGGCTGCGCAATCGGTTTGTCCTGATCTGGGCAATCTTCTTCGCCGCCATTTACGGGCTGCCGGAAAACTGGCTTTACCAACCAGTGTTTGGCTTGGTCGACCGTGTCCTGCTGCCACTGGCCGCCGCCACCAGTTGGCCGGCCGCCGTGATAATCCCCGCCGTCTTCTTCGCCGCCATCTGCATGATCGGACAGCGACTGCTGACCGACAACACGCGGCTTTTGGAAGCCAAGCGACGGGCGGCGTTGCTGCAAAAACAGGCACGCCAGATGCCGGCCGACAGCGTGCGGCGCAAGAGAATGATGCAATTGTCAGGCGGTGTGCAGGTTCGGACTCTGCTCGCGTCTTTTGTGCCTTTGGCCGTGGTGTTCGGCCCCATGCTCCTGACTTTCCTTTGGTTCCCACAGAGGGTCGACGCAATTTGGCACAATGCCGAGCCCGGAACCACCGCCTTTGTCAGAGCCTTGGTCGACGGCGACTTCACACAGCCGGTGCGGCTGCAAGTCGATCCGCGGCTGGAAATAGACACCAGCACCGAGGCTGCCCAAAGCAATCCGCCGATCCGCGCCACCTTGCAAAACCTGCGCCGGCAATGGCAACGGTCACCGCTTCCCGATGAAGCAACGGTTTCCTGGGACTTGCAGGCGGCCACCATATGGGCGCGGGAGCAGATGCTGGCCGACCTCGACGCCTATCTGGCCAACCCCATAGCGCCGCGCTGGATCGCCTGGACGGTTTTCACACCGGTCGACGAGGGAGGCCGGTTCCCCATCGCCGCCGAGGCCGGGGATGACAATGAAGTATTGCGGACTCACTTGGTCCTGGGTACGCGGCATCGGCCGGAACCGCGCGAGATTGACGATCCGCAGCGACCGGTTTTGCAAAAAGTCACGGCCCGCACCGCCGGACCTCTGCGCGAGCTGGAAGTGGCCTATCGACGCCAGCTCACCTATGACGATATACACTACTTCTGGCGACCCTTTATGTTTTTGGGCATAGGCTGGAATTTCGGCTGGCTGATGACCTACCTGGCGGTCTATCTGCCCGCCATGTTCCTGAGCAGATGGGCGCTGCGCGTGGCCTAGCAAGAGGCTAAGCGGGTCGAGTAAGAGTGTCCGGACACTGAGCTTTGTCGCGAGCCTTGATGGGAAATCGGTTGACGATAGCGGGCGACGATAGCGGATTACGATTTGCCTTCGCCCTTCGGGACTACGGCGGGATATGTCGGGACTACGGCGGGACAAGGTAGAGAGTGTCCCAATCGTCCACCGCTCTCGTCGACCCGGAGTCACGAAGTCATGAAGTCAAAGGCTCGACAAGGTTCGGAAATCCCCGCAGGGGATAACAGGAATTGAGCCACAAGCGCCGCCCCGTGGATGGGAACACAAACAATGACTGCTGACAAAAAGAGAATACGAGCGCATTTCCTGGCCAACACCCATCTGGACCGGGAGTGGACCATGGACTTTCAGTCCACCCGCCGGCTTACGGTTGATTTCATCGACAATCTGCTGAATATCATGCGGCAGGTGCCGGAATATCATTTTCTGCTGGACGGACAGACCGTACCGCTTGAGGACTATTGTGAAATCCGCCCCGAGAACCGGAATGAGCTGGCTCGGTTAATCTCCGAGGGGCGCATAGACATAGGTCCCTGGTACACGGCGCTCGACATGAACTGCCTGTCCGGCGAAGCAGTCACCCGCAACATCCTGGTCGGGCACAAGGTTGGCGCCGCTTTCGGGCCGGTTATGAAAGTGGGATACACACCCTTTGGCTGGGGGCAGGTTTCGCAGCTTCCCCAGATTTATCAGGAATTCGGCATTGACTTCTGCATATTCTATCGCGGCGTCACGCCTGCCCAGGCGCCGCAGGCGGAATTTGTCTGGGAGGGGGCGGATGGTTCGCGTCTGCTGTGTTCACGCCTTTCCGAGGGCGGCCGCGGCGCCTTTTATTTCGGTGTCTGGCGGCCTGCCCTGTACAAGGACCGTCAAGCCCGGCTGCACCGGGAGCTGAACTGGCGCAACGAAGATCGGCCTTTCCGACTGGCCGATGCTGCCAATCGCTATGAGCACGGTGCCGTCCTCAACCCCGGCCGCAAGCTTGACATGGAGGTTTTGCGGTCGAAATTCCGAAGTTTGATCGAAGTGCAAAGCAAAGACTGCGCCAGTGGCGAGCTGCCTTTCGCTCACGGCATGGATACCACCATGTCCGACCTGGCCGAGAACCAGGTGGTCCGCGCCTGCCAGGACTGGCTTGAACCGAATGAACGCTTCTTTCACAGCTCCCTTCCCGCCTATGCGGAAGCGGTAAAGGAATCGACCGCTAATGTCGAGCTGGTCAAACTGTCCGGGGAAATGAAGCATTTTGAAGCGTTTGTCTGCAACTCGCTCGCCGTGGCCAACGATATTATTTCATGTCGCAGCCGCCAGAAACAACTGACCGCGCAGGTCGACAATCTGCTTGCCCGCATAGTCGAGCCTTTCACCGCCCTCGCCTGGCTGCTGGGGCAGTCCTGGCCGGCCTCCTTCCTCGGTCTTGCCTGGAAGGAGTTTCTGAAATGCCATGCCCACGATACTATCGGCGGCTGCTCTCCCGACCGCATAGAAGAAGATGCCACCCACCGCCTGCGCGAGGCCCAGTCCCTCGGCAACATGCTGCTTCGGGAAAGCCTGGGCGTGGTTCAGGACAATATCGACACCACCATTGCAGGCTCGGATGAGATTGTCCTGACGGTGTTCAACCCCTCCCCGTTCCCACGCTCGGAAGTCGCGACCGCCAGCCTTATGGTACCGCGCGAACTGAAGCTTGGAAATTTCGCTGTCTACGATCAGCACCGTAAGCCGCTGCCTTTCCTGGCCGCACCGACAGGCCATTTCGGCGCCGTTTATCGCGACCGCACCGACCTGGCCCTGTTCTCGGCCGCCGACGAATACACAGTCCGCTTCCCCGCTTTGGGAATTCCGGCTCTTGGATATCGAACCTTTGTTGTCTGCCGCGATTCCGGGCAAGCCCCAGCAGCATCTTCGACAACGCTTTCACCCCAACCCAAGGTCATGGAGAACAGATTCCTGCGAGCCGAGATCAACCATGACGGCACGGTTGATCTTACGGACAGG
Source organism: Lentisphaeria bacterium (assembly GCA_007133055.1). Classification (GTDB taxonomy): domain Bacteria; phylum Verrucomicrobiota; class Lentisphaeria; order Oligosphaerales; family PUNB01; genus SLNM01. Next base: position 903 of record SLNM01000172.1, on the reverse strand, counting down.
CAAACCGGCAAATCATATCATGGTCTGCTCTGCTTCGAGGACAGCGGGGAAGTGGGTCATTCCTGGACCCATCTTGCGCCCGCAAACGACCAGCCGATCCTTAGCCGCGACACCAAGGCCCGCGTGGTCTGCGAAATCGACTCGCCGGTCATGGCGCGCTATCGCATAGAAGTGAATATGAAAATTCCGATTGACAGTCTGCGCCCCTACAATCCGGTGGCTGACCGCGGCAAAACCCGGCGAAGCCGCCGTTTGCGCAGCCTGAAGATCGTGTCCCGCGTCACACTCACCAGCGAATCACGCAGCCTGGAAGTGAAAACATCTTTCGACAACCAGTGCCGGAACCATCGCTTGCGGGTTCGGTTCCCGACCGGGATCACCGCTGCTCGGTCACACGCCGACACACCCTACGACGTGGTCGCCCGCCCGATCAAGCGCGGCTCCGACAATCCTTGGTCCTATTTCCCGGACCTCACATTCAACTTTCTCCGCTTTGTCGACGTGTCGGACGGCGATCATGGCTTTGCCTTTGTCGGCGAAGGTCTTCGCGAATACGAAGCAATAGCGGGCCAGGACGGGACGACCCTGGCAGTCACCCTGCTGCGAGCGTGTGAGATCAGAATGTGTACGACTTCGTACATCGAGCTTGAAAAGCGCCCCGACCGCCTGAGCCAGGGAATTGGCGAACATGAATTCACCTTTTTTCTGCACCCTCATGCCGGAGACTGGCAATACGGTTCGGTCCGATGCGAAGCCGAGCGGATTAACTATCCCCTGCTACCGACCCAGAGCAGCGGTGGCCAGCCCGGCCGACTGCCGGCGACCGCAGGCTTCTTCGAGCTGACCGGCGACAACCTAGTGCTCAGCGCCGTCAAAAAGGCGGAGTCGGACGACCGTCTGATT
>SLNM01000024.1 GCA_007133055.1 Lentisphaeria bacterium | reverse complement strand
TTTCGAATGCCCTTGCCGGATACGGTGCCCTTTACATAAAAACGCTCGTCTCCCGCGATCTTCCCGGCTGGCTTGCCGGAACGACCATACCGTACACTTTCCCTGTTTGTTTTCCTCTGCCTCTGCTCCGACGAGTTGAATGACCCATTCTCGCAGAGTCAGGAAAACAATCGGAACAGAAAGACTCGCAATGCTGTAGAAACACGTTATAGTCACGCACCATAATGTGTACACTCTTAAGAGAGGGAACTATCATGGCAACGCTTACAGATGCCGCTGCCGTGCTTCGCGGCGACCTGCTGCCCGCCGAGCTTGTCGGCTTCGAGCATTCCCCGAACCCCGGGCGGGTTGTCCGGCGGATTGGCTCCCCGCCGCTGGAGTCGCTGCTCGAATCATTCCGCACCAAAAAGCTTAGCAGCAAGGTTCTTTAATGCAAACAATTAAGCATGTTGAACACCGGGTTTTGTTTCAGCCGGGCGACAAAACGGTTTTTGTTTTGGCGGGCACATCCATATTCGAGGCTGCCGCCCGAGTTGGCTTGCTGCTGAAGACACCTTGTGGCGGCAATGGTGTTTGCGGTCGTTGCCTGGTGCGGATTGCCGCCGGCGCCTGCCCTCCCTCCCCGGCTTGTCGCAGCCGCCTGGCAAAGCGCGATCTGGAGCGAGGGATGCGCCTGGCCTGCCAGGCGCGCATAGTCGAAGACTGTGTCATAGTGGTTCCGGAGGAATGTCTGCTCGAAGAGGTTACTCGGGTTTTGGTGGCGGCGAGCGGGGGGGATCATCAGCTTATGCCTTCGATCAGCAAGCACTACCTTGAGATGGATACGCCAGGCTCGGAGAGTGAGTGTTCCGAGGTGGAGCGTCTGGAAAAGGCGCTCGATCAGACTTTGAACGTGCCGCTGCCGGTTCTGCGTGCTCTGCCCGAAGTTCTGCGCGATTGCCGGTACAAGGGCACAGCGGTGCTCGAGGATGCGAATTGCCTGCTAGCCTTTGAACCAGGGGACACTGTCGGACGCGCCTTTGGAGTTGCTTTCGACTTGGGCACCACCACCATGGTCGCCACCCTCCTGGACCTGACCAGCGGTCGCGAAGTCGCCGTCTGTACCGCTATCAATCCGCAAGTTAGATACGGCGACGATGTGATCAGCCGTATCCTGCGAGTCCGGGAGGCGCCTGGGAGTCTGGAGCAGATGCGGACAGCGCTGCTGGAAAGGTTGAATCACATGATCGCTGAGTTGGCGACCAACGGCGAAGTTGCTCTCGATGAGATTTATGAAATTGCGCTTGCAGGCAATACCGCCATGCAGCATGTTTTCCTGGGGGTGTCGCCGTATGGGCTGGGGGAAATTCCGTTTTTGTCGGTATGGCGCCGCGGCACGGTTTGTCGCGCCGCCGAGAACGGCCTTCGTGTTCATCCCCAGGCGGCTTTGTATGTCTTTCCTCAGATCGGGGGATTTGTCGGCGGAGATACGGTTGCCGGGTTGATGGCGGCTCTGATGCATACAGGCGGGGACAGTCGAATTTTAGTCGATATTGGCACCAATGGCGAGGTTGCGCTGGTCTGCAACGGCCGCCTTTGGGCCGCCTCGACAGCGGCCGGCCCCGCTTTCGAGGGAGCACGCATCGTGCATGGAATGAGAGCCAGCGAGGGTGCGATTGAAAAGGTGGTCGCAGCCAACGGAGATATCGAGTGCAATGTGATAGGGAATACCACGCCCAGGGGCATTTGCGGATCGGCTCTGATCGATTTGGTGGCGGAACTGCTGCGGTATGGTATTATTGATGTCAGCGGTCGTATGTTGACACCTGAAGAGCTGCCGGAATCGGTGTCCCCGGAGCTGCGCCGAAGGTTGCTGCTTGACGATGTCAACCAGGTTCGCTTCCTGATTGTTCCGGCGTCGGAAACGGGGATCGGCCAGGACTTGTGTCTGTACCAGAAGGACGTGCGGGAACTGCAACTGGCTTCCGGCGCCATGCGTGCCGGGTTCAACGCCCTGCTGAAATGCGCCGGCCTTAAAACGGAAGAGCTGAAGGAGATTTTGCTGGCCGGCGCTTTCGGCAATTTTATACGTCGAAAAAACGCCTGTCGCATCGGTCTGCTGCCGCATCTGCCGACCCGGAACATTCGTTTCATCGGCAATGCCGCCAGCCTGGGTGCCAGGATGGCCTTGCTGTCCACGGAAGTCCGCCGCCTGGCCGAGGAAGTGGCCGCCCGCTCCGAGCACGTCGAGCTGTCGTCCAGTCCGGACTTTCAACTTGAGTTCGCCGATGCCATGTTCTTTCCAGGCGGCATCGATTAAGCGGTGCAGCAGGCCAATAGCCTTGTCCCGCACCATCCTCCGAGCTTTTGACTCCATGTCTTGGTGACTTCATGACTCCGGGTTGACGATAGCGGGCGACGAGAGCGGATAACGAGTGTCTTGAAAAGATGACTTCATGTCTTCATGACTCCCAACAGAACCGCAGGACCAAGCCCCAGCAAGGTCACCCGGCCCAAAGCCCGGAGTCACAAGGTCAGTTTGTCAGCCCGGGGTCATGAAGTCACCAAGACATGAAGTCAAAAAAAGTACGAGTATTTTTCGCTACCGCTCCAGCGCGTTCCCTGTCAACAAAGAAAGTTAACCACTTTTCACGGATTAATCAAATCAGGCCAGATTCACATCATCGTTTTTTGCCAGCCCTCACCTCGTCAAACGGCAGCACTTCACAGCGCGCGGCCCAGTCGTTGTATTTGCCGACCAGCGCACGCAATTGCTCGGGATATTGATCGGCCAGATCATGCATTTCGGTACGGTCGTTGGACATGTCGTACAGTTCCCAGGGGCGGTTGTGACACCTGACCAGCTTCAGGTCGCCGTCCCGAAAGGCGCAGTTGCCTTCGTGTTCGAAGCCAAGCGCTCGCTGCCGCTGCCAGGCGTGCCCGGCGAGGGCGGCGGCGAAGCTTTCGCCTTCGATAACGGGCGCGGCCGGCTCCTTTTGGCAGGCGTCCGCATAATCGGCGCCCGCCAGCTCGTAGACCGTTGCCGGAATATCGATCAGGTGGCATACTTCATGGCGGATGATGCCGGTTCCGGCGATGCCGCGCGGCCAATGCACGATCAAGGGAGTGCTGATCCCCCCTTCGTGAACCCAGTGCTTGAAGCGACGGAAAGGGCTGTTGGAGGCGTTGGCCCACGGCAGATCATAGCTCATGAAAGTGTCGGGAGCGCCGGGCTGCAAATCGCGCCGATTGCCAAAGCGCATCGGCCGCCCATCCGGGGTGGTCTGGATTTCCATGGCCCGCGGTCCAGGACCTATCTGCTCGGCACAGCCGCCATTGTCGGAGAGGAAGATGATCAGAGTATTGTCCAGTTCATTGGTTTGGCGCAGATGCTCGATTATGCGCCCGACATTCTGGTCCACCCGGTCGACCATGGCGGCGTAAGTCGCCATCCGGGCATCCTCCCAATCCCGATCTTCGGCTTCCGTCCATGGCGGCGCCTGGTCGTCGCGCCGGGAGATTTCCCAGCGCGGATCAAGCATCCCCATGCCCTTGAGCTGTTCATGGCGCGCCGTGCGCATGGCGTCCCAGCCTTGCCGGTAGCGGCCCCGATATTTCGCGATATCCTCCGGCAGAGCATGCAAAGGCCAGTGCGGCGCATTGTAGCAAAGATGCACGAAGAAAGGCTGGTCGGCGGCGGCGGCTTCGTTCATCATGTCGATCGCCGCGGAAGTGTAATTGTCGGTGGTATAGAAATTCTCGGGCAGTTCCAGCAGGCCGTGTTCATTGATCAGGTGGATGTTGAAATAGCTGCCGCCGCCTGCCGGATTGCCATAGAACCGGTCGAATCCGCGACTCATCGGCGTGGGATGGGTAGGATCGTCGAAACGCCACTTTGCCGCATCCCCGTCCCCGCGCGGCCAGTGCCCGCCCGCGTGCCATTTGCCGCTGTAGCCGGTGGCGTAGCCCGCAGTTTTCAGCACTTCGGCAATAGTCGGAACATTCTCCTTCAAATACCCTTGGTAAGAAGGGTGTCCCATGTTCTGCACCATAAACCCGACCCCGGCCTGATGCGGATAGACTCCGGTCAGCAAGGCGGCGCGGGACGGACAGCACCTGGCGCAATTGTACATGCTGGAAAAGCGCAGCCCGCCGGCGGCCAGCGCATCCAGGTTGGGCGTCTCGATTTCACCGCCGTAGCAGCCAATATCCGAATAGCCCATATCATCGCACAGAATCAGCAAAACGTTCGGTTGATCTTTCATAGGGCATGCACCTCCATCTTTCCATTTTCCTCCAGCCATTTGCCTACTGCGGCGAGGGGCTTTATCGCCTCCTCCGGCAAGATTAGTGTACGCAATTGCTCCGGATATCAGTCGGCCAGGTCATGCAGTTCGGTGCGGTCGCCGTCGCCGTCCTCATCATCCGCCTCCTCCTCCTCATCCACTCCCACTTCGTCTTCAACGGTGGACGGGGACGGTTGAAGCCGGACGATTGCGAACAATTCGGGGTCGAGACGACGGCCGGAAAGCTGCATGATTTTTGCCCTGGGCGGGGTGTCGTCTGCCAGCTCGAAGTCGTGCAGCGCCACGTCCAGCAGGAGTGGATCGGGAATGCCCGGGCCAGCGAACCCCTGGGCCGGCAGTGCGAACTCGGCGACATATCCGTTGTCGGCGAGGGCGACGGCGCTGCGGATGCCGGCGGGGACCGTGCCGTCGGGAATACTGCTGATTTGGACCGCGCCACTGGGTTCGGCGCACAGTTTCAGGATGGGCGGCATTGGGTTTGGCGGTGCCATGCCGGGAGCGTTTGACGGCGGAGCTTCCGCCTGGTCAACCGAGCCGAGCAGAACATAGACGCAGGCCTTCTCCCGGCCCGGCAGATTCTCCGGGTTCCCGATCTGATCATCGATCACTCGGACAGCGATGTAGAGGTGATCGTGGTCGTAAGCCAGGCGGACAATTCCGGAAAGGTCGGCCGGGCCTCCCCACGCCTCGCGTCCGGCAATCACCTGAATGGCGTGGTTAAGCTGCAAGCCCGGCTGAGTCCAGTCATCGAGGTTGCCATCGATGGTCTTAGGTTCTTCGGCGAAGGCGGCTGAGGCGTTGATCCGGCCCCATGGTTCGGCCTGCAACTCCACCTGCCTGGGTCGGCCGCCAGGGCCGGCAATGCCGGTCTGCAAGACGAGGCGCGGGGCGAGAAACTTCAAAGGCCCGGCGGCGACGGGTTGCAACCGGAATTGCTGGGCGAACACGCCGCCCGGTTCCAGAGTGAAGCCGACCACGCGCGGTTCCACCTGAATCTCCTTGGCGGCCTGCCAGCGGGCGGTGAATTGCAAACGGCGCCCGGTGGTATTGCGCAAGGCAACCCGGGTGGTCGGATTGCTGTCGCTGAAGGCGCTGGCGCTAAGATTGGCGTTGAGTATATCGACAATCAACTGATCTTGCCGGTTCATCTCCTCGCGCTCGATGATGCCGGACCAGGCGATGGCGCGGAAATTCATTTTCCCATCCGCTTCCGGTTCCCCCCAGAGAAAGCCGTCGAACTCTCCGGTTGGCAGGCTCATAGGGCGATTCACTCCCCGGGCGAGAACTGGCACGGAGAAATAATCACGTCCGTCTTCGCGCCACCAGGAAAAACGGTTGCCGCCGCCGACCACGACCTGCACATGCTCGGCATTATTATCCAGCACAGCCTGCAATTGCGGCCATACATCCTGCCGCGATTGCACGCTCCGGCGAAAGTCCGCGTCGGCCCAGAGCAGCAGCGATGACGCAGTCAGCGGTTGGTCTGCTCTTCGTTGCAGTTGGCCGGCCAGTGAATTCAGCGCTTCTTTCATCTGCTCCGGGTTCGCACGCTCGATGAGCGCCGAGTCGACAAACAGCCAGTCCTGGCTCTTGTCCCCGGGGACAAGCGAGAAGATTCTTCGCTCACCCTCCGGCCCGGCCAGTCGGGGGCGCGGTTCGGAGAAGGCGGGCAAAACCTCTTCCGCCAGGGCACGCAAATGGTCCGGAGCCGGACGTCCAAGCTGATCGAGGACCAGGATCGTGCGCGGCCGGAAACCAATGAGGCGAGCCAGCGCCGGCTTCAGCGAGGCGGCACTGTTGAAATATTCTTCCCCCAGCGCGATTACCGCCATCGGGGCGCCGGTCGTTTCGGTCGCGGCCGGATAGTGGGTCGGCGGCAGCGGCGCTTCAGCCGAATCGGGTTCGGGCTCCGCTGGATGGCCGGCTTCACGGAATGGCGGCTCGGAATGCCCGGGTGGCCGCACCGCTGCCGGTCTTTCCGGAGAGACGCAACCCGCCGCCAGGAAAATGAAACAGAGAATTGTGAAATGTGCGAATCGGGCCAATTGTAGGTTGGGAATCTGTCCCGACCAGGTTCGATTCGCATGGGCCGGACAGATTCCGGCTCTACGGAGAGCGCATTTCGCAATTCTCTGGAGGATGAAGACAAAGGTGTATGGCAGCAGCGGTCGACAGCAACGATATGGATTGGTTATGTATTTTCGCATGGCGCAATCTTTCGGAGTCAGCTCTTTCCGGCTATTTGTCCCCAATATCACCCCTATGACTGACGCATTACGGTAATACCGGATGGCCGGAATGGCAAACTAAAAAAAACAGTTGTACATTAAACGAACTATGAAGTCACGCAGGATTTTATTGGCGGAAGACGACGGGAACATCCGGCTTGGCATAACTGCCGTTCTCGAGCAGGAAGGTTGGGCCGTGGTCAGCGCGGCGGACGGATGCGAGGCTCTGGAAGCGTTTGCGGGCGGCGACTTCGCGCTGGTGATCCTGGATGTTATGATGCCGCGGATCGACGGCTACGAGGTCTGCCGGCGGTTGCGTCGCACCAGCCGTGTGCCAATAATCATGCTCACCGCCAAGGGCGAGGAAATAGACAAGGTGGTTGGCCTCGAACTAGGTGCCGACGACTATGTTACCAAGCCTTTTTCGATCCGTGAGCTGACAGCTCGGATTCATTCCCTGCTGCGTCGCGTCTACGGTGAAGGCGAGGATGAGAAAAGGCGGGCGATGATGGAGGATCGACCGTTTGATTTCGGCCCGCTGCGAGTCGAGCCGGCCTGCCTGCGAGCCACCTGCCGGGGACGGGTGATCGAGCTGACGCCGCGGGAAGTTGAGATGATACGATATTTTGCCGAGCGCCCCGGCAAGGCTGTTTCGCGCGATGACCTGATGCACTCGGTCTGGGAATGGAACTATACCGGCGCCAGTCGCACCGTCGACCAGCATGTGGCTCAGCTGCGTAAAAAAATTGAGGCCGACCCCGCCCGCCCCGCGATTCTAACCACGGTTCACGGCCATGGCTACCGCTACGAGGCATAGTCTTTCTGCTGTTCGAGTCGTGCGATTCCGCCTGCAAAGCCTGGGTCAACGGCGCCGAGGTCGGTTACAGCCAGGACAGCAATCTGCCGCATGAGTTTGACATCACCGCCTTCGTCCAGTCAGGCCGCAATCATCTGGCGGTGATGGTGCCGCGCGATATTTTCTATCGTGCAAGGACGGATAACGATTACATCATAGGCAACCCAGGAAGCTACTACAGGGACTGGAAAGCCTGGGGTCTGGATCGGCTGGAACGAACCGTGATCGCCTGCGAGGCGAAGGTGCTCAACAACCATTGCCGGCGGCTAATGATACCGATTGATCAGGCATCTAATTCTCTTTTGCGTTCAGGACAATTGAATAGACTAAGGCGAAAGATGAGGGCGAATGACAAAGGAATTCTTAGGCATGAGTCACAAAAAATCTGAATCACCACCGAACATTCTGCTGATCATCACCGATGAACTGCGGGCCGATTATGTCGGCTGTCTGCCCGGTGCCCGCATGGCGACGCCGAACCTGGACCGGATCGGGGATGGCGGCGCCTTCGCCAATTTCTGGACGACCAATCCGATTTGCCAGCCGGCCAGAGCCAGCCTGCTGACCGGCAAGTACGCTCATCAGATCGGTTTGCAGACTATGTCCGGAGACCTTGACCCCCGGCACCCGACCTATGCGCGGGCTTTGCAGCGGGCAGGCTATCGCACGGAGGGGATTGGCAAGTTCCATCTGTTCCAGGGATGGGATTGGTTCGGCAAAATCCCCGGAGGCCATCCTCTCCACAAAATGCACGCGGAACTGGGTGAATTC
>SLNM01000337.1 GCA_007133055.1 Lentisphaeria bacterium | reverse complement strand
CTTCCCCGTCGTAGTCCGCAACCGCCATCTCAGCCAGTAATTCGGCATCCTCCCCCACTTGTCGGCGCCTAAAATCGGCCGGTGCGGCGGCGGCGGGTCGCCGCGCGTGCTCGGCACGGAGCTGGTCGCGGGTGGCCGCTATTTGGCGGGCTTCCTCACGCTCGCGCAGTAGCCGCTCGCGCTCGGCCACCTCGGCCTCCGCCACCGGCTCGGTGACCCCGCGATAGGCGAAGGCGCAACTGCTGCCGGTGCGGAACTCGGCATGGCGGCGGGCTTCCTTCTGGAAGAATTCGAGGATGTCCGGGGTTTCGTCCGGATGTATGGCCAGCAGCGCCTGGTCGACCAGCGCCAGACTCAGCTCGGCGACCACGGGGTTCCCGAGCTGATCGGTCACCGTCAGCTCGACCTGGCCGGGGGCGCCCGGCGCATAGTGTTCGCGCAGGGGACGGACTTCGACCCGGAGCTGACGCTGCACGGTGAATTCCTGGCTGGCGGTGCGCAACTGCCGGCCGTCGATCATGGCGGCGGCCAGGCGCAGGTTGGGGAAGTGGCGGTGGGCGACCTCGAAATCGATCGGGTTGAAGCCCTCTTCAAGCCGTACCACCCGGTAGTCGAGGATGGTTTCGCCTTCATGGGTGATCAGAGCCAGGCCGGCCGGCGCCCGCGAGTGCAGGCGGGGCTGGGCGACTTCGCCGACATTCAGGGTTTCGCTTTCGACAAACCAGCGCAGGCGGGTGGCATCGTCGTCGTCCGAGACCATCAGGCCGCGGCTGGCGGTTACAGTCTGTCCGAAGCGGTCGTCGCCGGCCACCCGCAATTGGTACTGCCCGCCCTGCTCGAGGGTCAGCATCAGGCGGGCGAGTCCGGTTTCCGGATCGGTTTCGACCTGGTGCTCCTGAACCGTGACTTCGGCGGCGGCAGGTTGGACGGCGGCCATGCCGGGGATCGGATCGAGGTAGGGGTTGGGCTGGCGCTGCTCGCGCCGCATGACATAGAGGGTCATGGCCGTGCCGGTCGGCTGGCCGTCGGCGGCGCGGGTCGAGAGGGTTACTTCAAGCGGTTCTCCGGCCAGAACGGTCTCCCGGTTGACCGAGAGACTGGCCGCGAAGCCGAGTCGGGCCAGCGGCAGGGTTTGCCGGACAGATACATTCTCGCCCTCCAGCGTGGCCTCGAAATTGAGCATCGAGCCGGGGCTCATGGCCAGAGTTTCAAACTCGAAAGTCAGCTCCCCATTGGCATCGGTCTGGCCGCGCAGGCGGCGACCGTCGGGCAGCGAGTAGAGCACCGGTGCCTGGCGCAGCGGTTCGCCCCAGTAGTATTCCGCCTTGATCGTGCCGACGATGGTTTCGCCGCGGAAATAGACCGATTCGGGGAAGCTCAGGTCGAGCCGGATTTTCTCGAGCTGGAAATGCTGCACCTTGAAGCCGCCCTGGAAAACCAGGTCTGGCTGATTCTCCCGCGCCTGCCGGGCCTGAACCTGGTACTCGCCCAGGGTGGCGCTGTCGCTCAGGGCGAATTTCAGGTTGAAGGTGCCGAACTCGCTGAGGCCGATCTCCTGCTCGCGCAGCAGACGGCCGGCGGCGTCGGTGACCTGCACGGTGAACGGTTCATCGGCGGGAATGGCGTACTCGCCCTCCGCCACATCGCGCAGAATGCCGCGGACGGCCACGGTTTCGCCGGGGCGGTAGGCCGGGCGATCGGTGTAGATGTAGCCCTTGGGGATCAGGCCGCGACTGGTCTGAAGTCCCGAAAGATCGAGGTTGTAGGCGGCGGCATGGCCGTCGCGCATGGCCAGCACCCGCACCCGCTCCAGGTCTTCGAGCTGGTCGGCAGCCTGGCGCAGTACGCCATCCTCGCCGGTGCGGCCGCTGGCAAAGACCGCGCTGCCGTCGGAGAACATGACGCGGACATCGTCGGCCACCCGATCCTGGCGGAAGTCCTGAACCAGAACCAGGGCTTCGCGGCGGCTGGCCTTGAAGATCATCTCGAGATCGGAGCGCAGGACCAGAGTGGTGGCCTGCCAGTGGTTCTCGTCGCTGATATTGACCACCGCCGCGCCGGGCTGGCCGTCGTCGAACGGGATGTCGACCATGGTCTCGAACGGCATGTAAGCCTGGTAGTTCTCGATTTCGACGGTCCAGGTGCGGTCCGGCTCGATCAGGGCGACATCGAGGCTTTCGACCCCCTGAATCTGGTGGGTCTTCCGGAAATAGGCTTCAAGATCGATGCGGTAGAGGCGGACGGTCAGTGTTTCGAGGTTGCGGGTGCTGACCTTGACCTGCGGGACTTCATTGGTACGGAAAGTGCGCTCGGTTTCGATCTCCAGGCTTTTACCGGTCATCAGGGCGATTCTCTGCCGGGCCTGGGCGGCATGGCTGCCCCAGTTCAGCTCGCGGTAGGTTTGCAGTGCCTTTTCAAAGTCGCCCAGCTCCTCCTCGTAGATGCGGCCGATCCGATACTGGGCGAGCGAAGCCTCCTCGCTGCGTCCGAAGCGCCCGATCAGGTTGCGCCATTCCTCGATCGCCCGATGCCAGGCCGCCGCCACAGCTTCCGGGGCGGCTCCTTCCTGCTTCAGCTCCAGAGCTTGCGCATAATGGATTTGACCGAAGGCGAAAAGGATACGGGGGGCTCGCGCGTCGAGCGGATACTGGCGCAGGAAATCATTGAACTGGCGGCGCGCCTCCTCGTGATCCTTTGCCTCCAGAGCCTGGGCTCCCTGCTGGAAGCGGGCGTTGACAATGCCGTTCTGGCTGGCCGACCAGTCGCTGCCGTGCGGATAGCGGTTGACATACTCCTGCCAATGTCCGATGGCGGCCGGGTAGTCGCGCTGCTGAAAGCGCAGCAGACCGAGCCGGTGCAGTGCGTGCTGGCGCCATTCGGCCCGAACCTCGGCCGGACTTTTGTCGCCCAGCTCCGGATGCCGGGCGTGGGCCAGGCCTGCGTCGGGCAGTTGGAAGCCGATGTCGTCGATGAACGCCTGGTAGGCGGCCGCCGCCGCGTCGCTGCGGCCATGCTGCTCGAGGGTCAGCGGGATCAGCCAGGCGGCCCTGACCGCTCGCGGGTCGGCGCCGTGGTGCTCGAGAAAGGCGCGCGCGGCCGTCAGCCCGAACTCGAGCAGGTCGGCCGGGGGTTGCGGCAGGCGATGGGCGAGCACCAGCAACCAGCGCAGGTCGGCGACCAGTTCAGCGGGCGGCTCCGGCTTTTCGAGCAGCAGCTTGAGCAGATTCTCGGCTTCGTGGCGGGCGCGTTCATGCTGGTTGGCGGCGAGCAGAGCCTGTGCCAGATGATGGCGGGCCTCCTGCCAGTGACGGCCGGCCGGCGGCGGTTGCAGTACGAGCGGGGCGGTGCCGGTCGGTCCGCTCCAGCGCGGGTCGAACTCCTGCAAGTAGCTTTGGTAGTCCCGGATCGCGCCGCTGTGGTTGTTGGCCTGCTGCAGGGCGCGGGCTTTCTTGAACATCAGCTCGTCGCGCAGGCTGCGGTCGATTTCCAGACGCAGCGCCAGGTTGTAGAGACGGTAGGCGCGGTTGAAGTCCGGCGGCGTTGCGTCCAGCGCCCCTGGCTCCGGACGGCGAACCAGACGGTCGGCCAGATCGACAATGACGCGGGCGATGCGCTGCTTGCGTTCGGCGGCCAGCAGGCGGTTGGCTTCCGCTGAATAGATGGCTTCGGCGCCGCGGTAGTCCCTCTGCTCGGTCAGCGCCTGGGCTTGCAGAAAGCGCGCCTTGTGGAGCCAGACTGATTCCGGATGGTCGGCGATCAGGCGGGCGGCCGCGTTGGCGGATTCCGCAAACTGATTGTCGAGGAAGAGGGCTCGCGCCTTGAGGTAGAGAGCTTCGTCGGCGGTCTCGTTAGGCTCGGAAGCCAGCGCCGACAGGGTTTCGATGGCGGCGGCGAAGTCGCCGTCCCGCATGGCAAGCCGGGCCTGCGACAGTCTGGTGTCGCTGTCGGCGACCGCATAGGACAGGCTGGTTAGCACAAGGGTCAGGCTGATAGTCAAGATATTTTTCATGTTTCGATACTCTCCTGTTTGGGTTACTTTACAGAGAATTGCGAAATGGGCGAATCGAGCCAAACGTAGGTCGACTATCCGAGTCGACCAGGCTCGATTCGCATGGGCGAGACGGATTCTCGCCCTACGGAATCTGCATTTCGCAATTCCCTGGGGATTACTCCGGGTACTGATTACAATATTATGTCAATGCCTTTTTGCCAAGGCGGAGATTCGGTGTCATTGGCCGTGTTCGCCGCCTGGTTTCGCTTTTGATACCTGCAACCTGAATTCCGTGAAAAGTCAGCGGTGCCGTAGCCGCAAGGCGACAAGACGAAGCTGTGGCATTATAATACTTTTCGCCAATTTTATCACGGATTCTGGAGCAACTGTAGCGCGTGATCGGGGGTGGGATGTCAAGGGCAGGTAAAAAGAATGTAAAAGAAATGTAATGGAGCTGAAGTTTTCCCGTTTTCTAAACTTACTCGCCACACTTCATCGGATACTCTTAGTCGATCAACTTTGTGCAGGCTGGTCGAGTAAGCGGGTCGGGTAAGAGTATCCAAGCAAGGGTGAGACGAAGGGTGGGGCGAAGAGGGCGATGAAGTGTTTAGAAGAGAGGCGTGGAGAGCATGACACTTCATCGCACACTTGAGCCCAATCTTACTTGGTTACGCTTAAACCACCTGCTTCGTCGATTTCAGAAACGCCACCACCGGGCTTGTCCCGGTGGAGCGAGGGTTGGGGGATGGGCATTGCGCCAGGCATCAACACTCGCTTCACGGGGATGAACCCCGTGGTGGCGGGGAACTCCGACTGGGCTGACCATGCTGACCGGATTGATTTTGTCCGATCTGTCTGATCTGTCTGACTTGATGCAGGAAGTGCTATAGCCCCAAAGGGGCGGCACCATCGTAGCCCAGGTTTAAGCGCAGCGCAACCCTGGGTAATGATCAGAAAAGGATTGTGCCCTGAAGGGGCACCTCAATCTTGCGGGAAAATGCAGGGGGGCGACAGGTGGAGCGAGGGTTTGACAAAAAGCCGGAAATCGCCGACCGCCCCGGAAACAGTCGGACTAACGGGGGCGTTTCTCCCTGTATAACACGCAACGCTCGGAACGATGCCCTTCGCCGCCGGGGAATGAATAGGAAGCGGAAAGTGTGATCTGCACTTGCGCTCCTTCTCCGGATATCGTGCCGGTGACAGGATAGTCTTGGGGTATTCGAGCTTCGGGGACATTGGAATCAGGATAGTATGTCGTCATCTTTCCTGAAGTAATGCGTCGGTCAAAGATGCAGCGCTTGGAACACACAACCGGAATACGATAGCGGCGACCAGCCTTCGCATGGCCTACGGCTTGGCAGGCGCGAACGGTGGACGATTAGTTTCGCTCGTAATCCGCTCTCGTCGCCGCTATCGTCAACCCCCGCTAACTATCCACCTTTCGCGTGCGTCATGTCGCAGCCTCAGCCTTTGGCGACGGCAGGTTTTCGCCTCGGTATCTGATTCCGGCCCCCCGGCAATTTTCGTTTCGCACCCTGCCCGAGGACTGGCGACCAGTCCCCACCCCTATCTTTCGCTGACGCATTACCTGGATTATTTTTAAACACTTGCATTATCTTACAAGTGGTGTCATAGATGGACTATCATTGGCGGATAAGACGCTGGCTGTTTGTTTTTCCTGAACTCAAAAAATATAAAGATTAAGAAAATCGCTGATTTTTCCGAAAAACCACTTGCATTGCCGGAAAGGTGAGTTATATTCCCCATATCAAGGGGATTATGTCTTTATAGCGCGTTGTATGGCAGATCGATAGGAGGTGCTTTTCTTGCAACAAATATGGTTACAAAGGCGCTGGGTGATGGCATTGGTTGTGATGATGCTTGTGTCGTTGTCTATAGGTTGTGAAAATCGTGATGCGTTCGTTGAGACAACCACGGGACCAGATGCAAGCATGACACAAGTAACAAACGAGGACAAAGATACGATCGTCGATTTGCCTTTTCCCGCAATGGGAATTCGATGTAAAATCCATTATATGAACGGACTCACCCTTGTCGATCTCCCATAATAATAGGATATTCCCGCCTCCTGCTCGACGAGTGGTGCATTGGTCGGGAAGTCATCGGCCATCGCCGGTAAATTCAGCAGGCCTTGCGCCGAGCTTTCCATAATAGTCTATATTATAGAATATAAAAATTTCCGGTGAAATTTTTATTGTCGGCTATAAGTTGGTCAATCACACAGGAGGTGTCTCATGAAAGCGCGAATTTTCCGGTTTGGGGTGTGTCTTGGGGGATTGATAGTTCTGTCATTATTGACCTTTCCGGCCAGCGCCAGGGAGTCGTCCCCTTCGCCGGGCGGCCCGGGTCGTCTGGAAGCAGGTCAAGTTGTTTCGGTTGGACCGTTCGAGGTGCGAAATGCGGTCACTGTGGAACAGGCCGACCAGATCAGCGGTCGGGGGGTGGTGACGGTGGATCGGGTGGGGGAGTTCAATGCCCAGTTCGTATTGCGGCAGGGGCGTCTGACCCAAGGGTCGTGGGATGGCGGGGTGTCATTCCCCGGCGTAGGCGTTCAGCCCTTGCAAGGGCGACTCACCGACCGGGGTCTCGAAGGAACGGGAAATGTCACGGTCGGTGGCCAGCAGGTTTCAACGACGGTTCTCATCACTCCCGGCGGCCTGGAAGCCAGCGGACAGGCCACTGTACAATTGGGCAATATCCGGTTTTCGCAAGTTCGCATCCGGTTCACAGCGCGGATGCCGGAAATTGAAGGCACATACACCGCCGCCGTACCGCTGGGAAGGATGGGGAGAATGCAGGTCAACCTGAGCCTTGCGGACGGAGTATTTTCGGCCGACGGAAGAGGGGCGGTCAACCTGGGGCGGATAATCTTTAAGGAAGGCCGAGTCCACGTGAATTCCGAAGGGCAGGTCTCGCTCTTCGGCGAATCGCGGACTGAAATCACTGGATTGGGGCATCTGACGCTGGCCATCCGGGGCGACAACCAGCAGGCGCTGGCCCACGGCAGCACGCGGATCAGCCTGGGAAGGATTTCCTTTGGCGAGTGCGAGGTTCAAGTGAACCATCTCGGCGAGGTTTCTTTCGGGCAGACGGCCGCGATAGGACTGCGGGGCATCGGGAATGTCGCGCTTGCGCTGTCATACCAGCGGAATGCCGTCACTGCCAACGGCAGCACAACCATACGGCTCGGCAGTTACAGCTTCACCGACACCGAGGTCGCCGTATCCAGCGACGGCACCGTCTCGGTCTCCGGCAGCCGCAGCCTGAATGTGCCGGGAATCGGCGAGGTCAGCCTGTCATTGGCCTACGACAACGGGGAGATGTCGGCCACAGGCCGTCGGAATGTCAGCCTGGGCAACTACGCATTCTCGAACACCCAGGTAGCCATATCCAGTGACGGCACCGTCTCGGTCTCCGGCGGGCGCAGCCTGAATGTGCCGAAAATCGGCAGCGTCAATCTGGCTCTGGCCTACGATAACGGGGCGCTGTCGGCCACAGGCATCCGCAACGTGAATTTGGGCTCCTATGCATTTTCGGACACTCAGGTCGTTATATCCAGCGACGGCAACGTCTCGGTCTCCGGCAGCCGCAGGCTGAATGTCCCGGGAATCGGCGAGGTGAACCTGGCCCTGGCCTTCGACAGCGGGGAGTTAGTAGCCACGGGCAGCCGCAACGTAAATTTGGGCAGCTTTGCGTTCTCGAACACCGAGGTCACCGTGGCCAGCAACGGCCAGGTCTCGGTGTCCGGCAGCCGCACCCTGGACCTGCCCGGGATCGGCAACGTCAATCTGTCGCTGGCCTACGCCAACCAGGCGCTGTCGGCCACGGGCAGCCGCACTGCCGAACTGGGCAGCTTCGCCTTCTCGAACACCGAGGTCACCGTGGCCAGCAACGGCCAGGTCTCGGTGTCCGGCACTCGCACCCTAAATCTGCCCGGGATCGGCAACGTCAATCTGTCGCTGGCCTACGCCAACCAGACACTGTCGGCCGCGGGCAGCCGAACTGTCAACCTGGGCAGCTTCGCCTTCTCGAACACCGAGGTCACCATGTCCAGCAACGGCCAGGTCTCGGTATCCGGCACTCGCACCCTAAACTTACTGGGGATCGGCAACACGGAGCTTTCTCTGGCCTACGCCAACCAGGCGCTGTCGGCCGCGGGCAGCCGAACTGTCAACCTGGGCAACTTCGCGTTCTCGAACACCGAGGTCACCATGGCCAGCAATGGCGGTGTGTCGGTGTCGGGCAATCGCAGGGTGAACCTGCCGG
>SLNM01000246.1 GCA_007133055.1 Lentisphaeria bacterium | reverse complement strand
TTTCCCATAAAAGGCGGGTCTGAATCAACATAATCTTCGAAAAAAAAGAGGCTGGCTGGCAATTTCTTATTAAAAATTTAATTTTGGCCCCGGTGTTGATGTTTTTCCCTCCTCCTTCTCTCAACGCCGGGGTCTTTCTCTCAACTGTTAGTTTGGCTCCGGCGTTGATGTTTTTCCCTCCTCCTTCACTCAGCGTCGGAGCCTTTTTTTTGGGTCGACACGGTTGCCCTGACAACATCCCGGTCGAAGAAATTGCAGGCCATTCCCGCATCCACGATCAAGGTTTGTCCGTTGATCCCCGAGGCGCGCGGACTAAGCAGGAAAACCGCCGTGTCGGCCACCTCCCGGGTTTCCAGGTTGCGCCCTCTCGGAATAACCTTTTCCGCGAACAAGTAGGAGTCGACATAGCCTGGTATGCCCGCCGAGGAGGAGGTCTTCAGCAATCCCGCCCCCACCGCGTTGACCCGAATATCGGAATTCTTGCCCAAAGACCTGGCAAGAAATACCACGCTTGAATCCAAAGCCGCCTTGATCGGCGCCATATAACCGTAATTGTCGGCCGCCATGCGGGTAGTGGAAATCGAAATGGTCACAATCGCCGCCTGCCGACTTAGCATGTCCTTGAGGCGATTGACCAGGCTGAGCAAGGAGAAGCAGGAAACGTCGACTGCCTGTAAAAACTGACGCCGGCCAGTTTCATGGAAAGGGCGCACTCCCGACGAATAATCGGCATAGGCAATGGAGTGAACCAGGCCGTCCAGGCATTGCGTATGCTGACGTATGTTTTGCGGCAGTTGCTCAAGGTCTGATTCGGACTCGACATTGCAGGCGATGACGGGGCGGTCGGTTAAAAGTCGAGCGGCGTTTTGCCGTACCTGCTCGTCTCGCACCACATAGACCACCCGGGCACCGCATTCCTCCAGGGCGCGAGCGATGAAGTAGGCAACGCTCTTCTTGTTGGCCACTCCGAAGACGGCAAAGCATTTGCCGGAAAGCTGCAAAAAATCCTCGCTCATAATCGAAATCTCCTAGCCTGAATAATTCATGAGCCATCTACTGCGAGGCGCCATTGCACACAATCTCAACAGCTTGCAGCCGACGCCGATCTTTGCCGTACGTCCAGTACGCCGCGACCGGCTTACGGCTGCAAGCTGTTGATCTCACGCACACTGGCACCTCTCGCTACGAAGTTCATGAATTAATCAGGCTAGTCCAACCTTTCAGGATAAATCCCGTCGGTCACCAGTTGGAGAATGTGCCGCCGGACCAATTCATGATCCGCCCGATAGGTAAGTCCGAACCAGTTGGCCGGGGTTGGCACCACCCTGACCAGACAGCGTTTCCCCCGAATCAGATCGGCCACCGCCGTGGGCAGATAGAATTCCGCCGTCTGAAGATCACCGCACTCGGCCAGGAAGATTTGCAATTTCTCCTGCAACTGCGCAAACAAACTAGGAGTGAAGGCCCAGGCATTAAGCGAGACACAGGCATCCGCCCGCAAACCCAGCTCTGCTCTCTCTGTCTCTGCAGCCACCACCCTGCCTTGCCGGTCAAGTCTGATTCCTGTAACCTCCTCAATATTGCGCAGCCAGTTATTCTGATTCTCGACCTGGCAAACCCCGCGCGAAACCGGACCGTGCGGAGAAAGCGTGGCTCCCAGGCGGTAGCCTGCCAGTGCGTAAACCGGCGGCTGAACATTCTTCCAGCCAGCTTCCGCAATTAAAAAATCCGCCAGTAACTGGAATGTTTCCCTGCCGTAAAAATCGTCGGCGTTAACCATCGCGAAAGGTTCGTTGACCGCCTCACGGGCGACCCACACGGCATGCCCCGTACCCCAAGGTTTTGTACGCCCGGCGGCCAGCCTCGCCGCATCCGGAGGGGGGACAGGCAAATCATCCAGTTCCTGATCGACCAAATGCCACAGCAAACGATCCTGCCAGCGTGACCGCAGATGGTTTTCCAGCCATTCCCGCAGCTCTTTGCGCACCACCATGACAACTTTGCCAAAACCGCTCTGCCAGGCGTCATACAGTGAATAATCAAGAACAATCTCCTGGTTCGGCCCGACCGGGGCGATCTGCTTGCAGCCGCCGTAGCGGGAGCCCAGGCCGGCGGCCAGAATCAGCAAAGTCGGCTTTGGCGCGGCCTCTCCCTCTCCGCCAGTGGCGGGCACCGCTGCGGCAGTTGATTCCTTAACTGCGATCAAGGCTCAACCCTCCTTCGGCGGCTGCCAGGCTCCTTGCCGGTAGAAATGATAGAATGCCGGAGCCACGGCGGCCAGCTCGCCAATCTGACTTCCCAGCTTCGGCGTGGTCAACGAACAGGCTTCGCGCAGTTGCGGCCAGGCAAATCGCGGCAGATATTTCTCCACCGGATTCATCAGCATATCTCCCGAATAATAGGCCAGTGTACCCATGATAATCATTTGCGGGTTGAAAATCATCATCAGCGCGCCAAGCGCCTGCGCGGTTCGCAGGCAAACTTCGTCCCACATTTCCCTGGCCGCAGGGATGCCTTCGGCAACCGCCAGCCGCAGAATTTGATAGTTCAGCTTTCGGTAATCCCCCTTTACCTGCTCCATTCGCATGATTGGATGGTCTGGCTGGTCGGCCAGTATTTCCTGCATTCTTCTGCTGATACTGCGACCGCCGCAGAAGGCCTCGAAGCAACCACGCTGACCGCAGCCACAAACTGGTCCATCCAAATCCAGCACCATGTGCCCGGGTTCAGCGCCGATCCCGGCGGTGCCCTGCAACAATGTCCCGTTGACAATGACCCCGCCGCCAATGCCGGTGCTCATGGTCAGATAGATTGCGTCAGTGCAGCCTCGAGCCTTGCCAAAGAACCATTCGGCCAGCATGCCGGCGTTGGCGTCGTTGTCCAAAATCGCCGGCACCCGATAGTGTTTGGCCAGGTCATCACGGATCGGCACATCCCGCCAGACCATATTGGGGGATTTGCGCAACACTCCCGCCCGCATATCCATCGGCCCCGGGGCGCTGATTCCGACCGACTGCAAGTCCTCGCTGCTCAGACCAGCCTTGTTCAACAAATGATCGCCCGTGTCGGTCATCTGCCGAAGAGCTTTCGAATAGTCTATCTGAGTACCGCCTTCGCTGCGGGCGGAATCAATTATCCGACCCCGGCAATCGGCCAGGCAGACCGCAATCTTGGTGCCGCCAATATCAAAGCCCAAAACAAAAAATTCTTTCCGTTCCTGCATCAAAATAACTCCTTTGCGTAAGTACTTCATCACAGCAGCATCGGACTGCGGCTGGCCTGCAATCCCTCCTCGATCACCGGCAGCAATGACTTGAAGCTGTTGCCGATGGCAAACTCGCGCAGCTGCTTCCAGTCCGGCTGCTTTCGCCGCAGTGCCGACAGCCCTTGCCAGCCAGCCGGGGGTGAATGGTCAAGTTGCACCAGGCGACGATTCTTGCGCAGCAAATCAGCCGAGTTCTCAACCGTTTCCCTCAGCCTGGGCTGTTCAATTTCATGCGAGCGTCCAATCATGGTTTCCAGATCTCCGAATCGACGCAGCAGAGCGGTTGCCGTTTTCGGCCCCACACCGGGAAGGCCGGGTATGTTGTCCGAACTGTCCCCCACCATCGCCAGCCAGTCAACGATTGCCGACGGCGGCACTCCGTATTTGCCCTCGATCACCGAAGCGGAGACCTCTTTCAACCTCGCCTTGACCCCCGGTTTTTCCGGCACCAACTGAACCACCCCCTCCCCAACCAACTGGCCGATGTCCTTGTCGTGGGAGACAACATACACCGGATGCCCCGCACGCTCCTTAACCACGGCGGCAATCAAATCATCGGCCTCCCGGCCGTCCTCCTCGAGCAAAGGCCAGCCCGCCGCCTGAAGCCATTGACGGATGGCCGGAATCTGCACACGCAAATCATCGGGCATCGGAGGACGCTGCGCTTTGTACTCCGGCAGCAAGGCCAGACGTTGGCGCGGCGGCCCCTTGTCAAAAACCACCGCCCCAAACTGATGCGGGTAGGTGTTGTCCAGCCAAATCAGGAAACGCGCGAAGGCGAACAGGGCATTGATCGGTTCCTGACGCGAATTGGTCAGCATCGGCACTCCATAAAAAGCCCGATATATCTGAGAATGACCGTCGATCAGCATAACTGTGCCGTTGTCAACCATCACCGCACCCTACTTCAACCTTTTTTCGACAAAACTCGCGACACCGTTTACGATGAGGCTTGCGCCAAAGAGCACCGGATTCGTCAGTTCATACTGGTGTCGCTCAACATACTCCAAGGACTCGCAACCAGTGACTTTTTGCTGTCGTATGCCCGACAGCCTCACAGCTTGGCACAAAAAGCGGCCAGCCGTTCGACCGCCCTCCTGATCGTGTCCAGGCCATAGGCATAGGAAAGCCGAAGATGGTCATTGCTGCCAAAGGGGAACCCGGGGACCACCGCCAACTTCTCCTCCTCGAGCAATCGTTCGGAAAAGGTCATTGAATCAAGCCCGAATGAGCTGATATCCGGGAAGATATAGAAGGCTCCCCCGGGTTTGTGCACCTTCACGCCGGGAATTTCCGCCAGCAGATCATAAATAACATCTCGTCTTTCCTTGAACGCCAGGCGCATTCCCTCCACGCTTTTCTGCGGGCCGCGCAGCGCGGCCAGCGCCCCGGCCTGTGCGAACGAGGTGGGATTGGAGGTGGTATGACTCTGCAGCGCATCAATCCTCTTGGCCACTGGCAAGGGAGCACACTGATAACCCAGACGCCAACCGGTCATTGAATAGGCCTTGCTGAAGCCATTGACGGTCATGGTTCGGGCGGCGATATCCTTTCCCAGCGCCGCCAGGCTTATATGGCCGCTGCCTTCCTCATAGATCAGCTTCTCATAAATCTCATCGGCCACCACCATTAGATCATGGCGAAGCGCGAACTCGGCAATCCGCTCAAGCTCGCGCTTCTGATAAATCCCGCCGGTGGGGTTGGATGGAGTGTTCAGGATCAGCATCCGAGCACGCTCGGGCAAGCAGCTCTCCAAACAGTCGACCGTGGCGCAAAAGTCGTTTTCGGCCAGTGTCGGAACGAATACCGGTTCCGCCCCCGCCGCCCTGATCATCTCTGGATAACTCAGCCAGTACGGACTGGGCACCAACACCCGGTCGCCGGGACGGCAGAGCACGGCGATGGCGGCGAACACACTGAACTTGGCTCCGGGGCTGACAATCACCTGGCCCGCCCTGCAGGCAATACCGTTTTCCTGTTCCAACTTTTCAGCAATCGCCTGGCGCAAGTCCGGCCGCCCGGAACTGGGTGTATACTTGGTGTCCCCCTCGGCCAGCGCCTGAACGGCGGCCTGCTTAATGTGTTCGGGGGTGTCGTAGTCAGGCTCGCCCGCGCACAAGCTCAGAACATCCTCGCCACGACCGATCAGCTCCTTGGCCTTCTGCGTCAACCCCAGAGTCAAAGAAGGTTGCAGACTGCCGAGCCCGGCGGAAAATTCATAATTGCCGGAGTTCTCTGAATTCATCGTCCCTTTTCCCTTTCCTGATTATTGTTTAAATATCGCTCCACCACAGGTACCAAATGAGGTTCGTGCAGGCCGATGACGGCCATTTCCCGGACCGCGCTTCCCACGCTGTCGGAAGCGTGCGCGGTATTGACCATGACATTGGCGCCGAATTCCCGGCGCACCGTACCGTCCGGAGCCTGCGTGGGGTCGGTGGGACCAAGCACCTCGCGAATCTTCTCCACCGCCCCCGGCCCTTCGTAAACCAAAGCCAGGGACGAAGCGGTGCCGGGCTCATCAAGCTGCTGGGGCGGGCAAAGGCTGGGACGGCGACCGCACATAAACTCGATCAACCGCTCGAACTGCTCAAGGGCAAAAGGCACTCCGACACACTCGGCCAAATCTTTCTCGCTCTCGGGCGGCAAAGGCACGGACATCTCCCGCTGCAATGTCTCCCGTGCCACCTTGCCAATGTGCGGAGAGAGCTTTTGACACAATGATTCTCGCACCGGACCATAGAAGGCCAGCGCCTGGTTCACCGACATGTGATTGACGCGGCAACCGGTTATGCGCAAGCCGGTGCGGCTGAACAACCCAAGAATCGCCCCGGGCCGCGAGCTGCGCTGCCGCCAGCTGTCAGGCTTGATTAGAACCAAAGTCCGTTCAACCCCTCCGCAGGCTTCATCGTGCCGGCAGGTGTTCTCCAGGATGGTCGGCTGTGTCCGCAGAAAATCAAGCCAGATTCGCAGATCGTCCTGGTGGTCGGAAAGGATTACCGCAGGCTCAAAATAAAGAACTTGACCGTCGCGACCGACAATCAGGTCTCCGAAGGAGTTGCGCAGGGTATCCCCCTGATGGCAGCTAATACGCAGGTGGCCGGTGATGCGTTCCAGCTCGGCATGCGCATTCTCCCCCCGAAAAACCAGCATCAACACACGCTGCCGATGGCCGGTTTCAGGGTCGGGCCGAAAATTTATCCGGATGTATTCCCTGATCATGGCCCGGCAAAATTCGTCGTCCGGATTGCTCCCAGGCCGAATCGAATCGGCAAAAGCCTCCGCCATAGCCATGGTCGGAGACACCATTTGCATGGCCACCAGTTTATTGGTGGTGTGCGAGAGCATGCGGCCAAGAACCGCGCCCGTACGCGACTTGCGAATAGTGTAGGGAGTGACCAGCGCGTATGCAAGTTCCATTGACACTAATTATTGTCTCTCCCCGGTGGCGGCTACGAGAAATCACCAGGCTAACCGCCCGTTGCGGCCTGTTCCATCGGTGAAACTGGTTGATCAATATTATCCCATCCGCGGCAGGCGCAGGCGACATAGGAGGCGCACGGCGAACATACAGCCGCTTCAGGCCACCATCGTCACGGCCAGGCTCCGTCAAAAGGGTGCCCCGGTAATATAATTAACAGTGCAAAAAAATAAAGCCCGCCGGAATCGACGGGCAAAAAAACAGGTTGGTCCTGCTTGTTTTACTTGGTGGGAAGAATCTTGTAGACCCCGGTGCCGCATTTCCCGCACTTGCCTTTCATCGCCGGACGCCCATTCTTCATGGTCACCTTTTCACTGCCGGCAATTGCCACTTTGTCCCTGCACTTCACACAATAAGCTTGATCCGCCATTTCTCTTTCTCCTTTGTCTTAATGTTGCTGCTTTCGGCCGACGCAACTTGCACCGGCACTGTCCAAACGCTATGGTTTGGCCGCACAGTGAAAGTACTATAGAAAGGCAAATGTAAAAATGCAACCGGACTGGCGACTAATTCGTGCCCGCGAGATCATCGACATGGAAGTGGCGGGCCTGCAAGCCGTGCGCGAAAATCTGGGACCGTCCTTCGCCAACCTGCTCGACCAATGCCTGGAAGTCTTCGGGCGGGGCGGAAAAATCGTGGTCTGCGGAGTTGGCAAAAGCGGCCATATCGGAGCCAAAATTGCCGCCACCCTGGCCAGCACCGGCTCGCCGGCCACCTTTCTGCACCCAGTCGAGGCACTGCACGGAGATCTCGGGGTGCTGACCGAAAACGATCTGCTCCTGGCCATCAGCTACAGCGGCGAAAGCGAGGAAATTCTCGCCCTCCTGCCGGCGGCCAAGCGCCTCGGAGTAACGGTGGCGGGACTCACCGGCGCCACACAAAGCAGCCTGGCCCAATGGTGCGAAACCGTCGTTTCCACAGCGGTTCCACGCGAAGCCTGCCCGTTCAACCTGGCACCGACCACTTCATCCACTGCGCTCGCCGCCATCGGGGACGCCCTGGCATTGGTGCTCCTGCAAGCCAAGGGGTTCTCGGAAAAAGACTACGCCCTCCTTCACCCATCCGGAGCAATCGGCCGCACTATGACCATGCGCGTTGAAAATGTCATGCGCACCGGAGACCAATGCGCCCGCATCGGACCCGATAACACCGTCAGGGACACACTGCTGCTTATGACCGGCAAACGCAGCGGCTGCGTGGCCGTGGTCGATCACGAGGATAAACTGCTGGGAATATTCACCGATGGTGACTTTCGGCGGCACATCACCGAAGACCCGATGCTGCTGGAGCGCCCGGTCGGAGAGGTCATGACCGCCAACCCCGTTACCGTGCAGGCAAAAACCATGGCAGTGGAACTGCTAAGAATTCTGGAGAAAAACAAGATCGATGACATCGCCGTCATCGATCAGAACCAAAAATTCGCCGGCATGGTCGATATTCAGGATCTGCCCAAGTGTAAAATTATCTAGCCTGAATCACACCCTGATATTGCACTTCTCACACAGCCGTACCATGTTCGCACCCCTCATCCCGTAGCGGCGAACCGCCTGAAAACTGCCGTTGGTCTCGCCGCAATCCGTGCAGGGACCCTT